>NZ_JCBCCK010000411.1:0-2970 GCF_059864935.1 Planktosalinus sp. | reverse complement strand
TGCTGCGAAGCCCATAACTTAGTTCAAACACACAAAACATAAAGCCTCCTTAGTTCTCGAAAGAGGATTTTTCCCCTTAGTGATACTTCGTGCCTTTGTACCCCTGCCTACCGAAGCTTTTCATCCTCCGAAGCTTTTTTTTAGCATAGGGCGATAGCGAAGGCAGGTTGGTGGCAAGAAAATCCCTTTTCAATAAATAAAAATTCCTTACATTTATATTCTGTTAAACCCGTTAACGGAAAAAGGATCCCCTACAAAAACTGTTTAACCATTAAACCTGATGTTACATGCAGACTGAACAGGAGCCGGAAACAAGGAATCCTCAAGCACTCAAACCCCGAAAAGCACTCAACAAGGCGTTTTTAAAAGTAAAGCCCAACCGTTCGCAGATTGAACAGTTCAAGGCCAACCTGATCCTGTTGCTGGACCGCACCAACGATACCGAAAGTGAGGAATTCCACAAGAACTTGATTATTGATTTCCTGAAGAAAACCTATTACGACCCCAACCACTATATCAATACCAAAGGCCGCAACGACCTGGTCATCCACAACGGCAACAAAGCCAAAAGCAACGTGGGCGTTATTGTTGAGGCCAAAAAGCCCACCAACCGGGCTGAGATGCTCAGCAAAGGTAAACTCAATGTAAAGGCTTTGCAGGAGCTGGTGCTGTATTATTTACGCGAACGCATCACCCACAAAAACCTCGAGGTAAAATACCTCATCGCCACCAACATCAACGAGTGGTTTATTTTTGATGCCAATGTTTTTGAAAAGTCTTTCGCGCAAAGCAAAAAGCTGGTCAAAAGTTTTACCGATTTTGAAGCCGGAAGACTTGCCGGAACCAACACCGACTTTTTCTACAAAGAAATTGCCGAACCTTTTATTGCGGAAATCCAGCCGGAGCTGGAATACACCTTTTTCGATATCCGAAATTACGAAAACCCGCTGCGCAACAACAACCCCAAGGACGACAACAAACTTATTGCCCTTTATAAATTATTGTCACCGGAGCATCTGTTGAAACTGCCGTTTACCAATGACAGCAACAGCCTGGACAAACGCTTTTATGGCGAATTGCTGCACATCATTGGGCTTACTGAAACCAAACAAGGCGGCAAGAAACTTATCGAGCGCCAAAAGGAAGGGCAGCGCAACACCGGTTCACTGCTTGAAAATGCCATCATACAGCTGGACAGTATGGACAAGCTCAGCCGGCTGGACAACATCTCGCAGTTTGGCGATACCAAAGAAGAACGGCTTTTTACGGTGGGGCTGGAACTCAGCATCACCTGGCTCAACAGGATATTGTTCCTAAAACTGCTGGAAGCGCAGTTGCTCACCTATCACAAAGGCGACCGAAGTTATGAATTCCTCAGTCTGGAGCGCATTCACAATTATGACGACCTCAACGGCTTGTTTTTTCAGGTGCTGGCGCGACGGTATGACGAGCGCAATGAAGATGTCAAAGCCCTGTTTAGCAAAGTACCTTATTTAAACAGTTCACTGTTTGAACCCACAGACATTGAGCACACCACCTTGTTTATCAGCAACCTGAAGGACGAGAAAACCCTGCCCATTTACAGTGCCACGGTACTCAAGGACAAACAAGGCAAAAAACGCAACGGCGAGCTCAACGCGTTGGAGTATCTATTTGAATTTCTCAATGCCTATGATTTTAGCAGTGAAGGCGGGGAGGCCATACAGGAAGACAACAAAACGCTGATCAACGCCTCGGTGCTGGGGCTTATTTTTGAAAAAATAAACGGTTACAAAGACGGCTCTTTCTTTACGCCCGGCTTTATCACCATGTATATGTGCCACGAGACCATCAGAAAAGCGGTGGTGCAGAAGTTTAACGAAACCAAAGGCTGGGACTGTAAAAACATGGACGACCTCTATGACCGCATTGAAGACCGGCAGGAAGCCAATGACCTCATCAACAGCTTGAAGATATGTGACCCGGCGGTGGGGAGCGGGCATTTTTTGGTTTCAGCATTGAATGAGTTGATTGCCATTAAAAACGATTTGAACATTTTGCAGGACCGCACAGGGCGACGCTTAAAGGAATACCGGGTTGAGGTAGTGAATGACGAACTGATCGTGACCGATGAAGACGGCGAACTCTTTGAATACAACCCCAACAACAAAGAAAGCCAGCGCATACAAGAAACCCTGTTTCACGAAAAGCAAACCATCATCGAGAACTGCTTGTTTGGGGTTGACATCAACCCCAACTCAGTCAAAATTTGCCGTTTGCGCCTATGGATTGAGTTACTAAAAAACGCATACTACACAAAAAACTCTCCTCCTTCCCAAGGAGGAGTACCCGAAGGGGGAGGTGGTTACGAAAAAAACAACCCCAAAGGAGGAGTACCCGAAGGGGGAGGTGGTTACGAAAAAAATAACCCCAAAGGAGGAGTACCCGAAGGGGGAGGTGGTTACGAACTAAATAACCCAGAAGCAGAAGGTTCCGATCAAAGCACCACACCCGAACAAAGAGCATGTTACCGAATAAACAACCTTCCCCACTTAAAAACATTTAGAAAAGAACTACGCAATAACTTAACCCCTGCAGAAGCTAAACTGTGGACCTTGTTAAAAGGAAAAGGGCTTGAGGGAAGAAAATTCAGAAGGCAACACAGTGTTGCCAATTATATACTTGATTTTTATTGTCCTGAAGAACGAATAGCCATTGAGCTGGATGGTCAAGGCCATTTTGAAGCTACACAAGCAGAATATGACCGGGAGCGGGATTTGTTTTTGGCCACTTTTGGAATTAAAGTTTTAAGATTTGAAAACAAATGGGTTTGGGATAATGTTGAGGGGTTGCTGGATGAGGTGAAGAGTTATTTTGGGAAACAACCACCCCGTCCTGCGGACACCCCTCCTTGGGAAGGAGGGGAGCGGAAGGGTGTATCTGTTTCTGCGGAGAGGCCTGCTTGGGAAGGAGGGGAGCGGAAGGGTGTAT
>NZ_JCBCCK010000317.1:0-3673 GCF_059864935.1 Planktosalinus sp. | reverse complement strand
GTGGTAGGGTTCAGACAATTTCAGCAGTTACCGCAGAGCCGAACAACTCCCGAGGCCAAAAACAGCAGTTACAACCTGGCATATACGCATTTCAAAATGAAAAACTATGGGGAGGCCATCACGGCATTTCAGCAGTTTCTTGGACAATCAGGCATTGATAAAGCACGTCAAAAAGATGCCAATTTAAGACTGGGCGACAGCTACTTCGTAAGCAGTCAGTACTGGCCGGCTATGGAAGCATACAACAAAGTGATTGCCACAGGCGGTGCTGATGCTGATTATGCCGCTTTCCAGAAAGCCATCAGCTATGGGTTTGTGGACAGAACAGAAACAAAACTCAGCGAACTCGCTGCATTTGACAGAAACTACCCCAACTCAAGCTACCGTGATGTGGCACTTTATGAATTGGGCAATACGCATCTTGCACTAAACAGAAATAACGAAGCCATCAATGCCTATGACAGACTGGTGAGCACGCTTCCGCGAAGCAGCTATGTGCCCCGTGCGCTTTTAAAGAAAGGATTGATACTCAACAACACCGAAAAGCTACAGGAATCACTCACAGTGTTTAAACGTGTGGCCAATGACTATCCGTCTTCACCGGAAGCCATTCAGGCGGTATCTTCTGCCAAGCTGATTTATATCGATATGGGTCGTGTGGATGAATATGCCCGCTGGGTAAAAACCCTTGACTTTGTTGAAATCGCTGATGCTGAACTCGACCAGGCTTCCTTTACCGCTGCTGAAAACCGCTATTTGCAAAACGACCGTCAGGCGTTGCCATTATTGGAAAAATACCTAAAGGATTTCCCTAACGGTATTCACACGCTTCCTGCCAACTTCTATCTGGCTGAATTGTATTTTGCCGCTGAACAAAAAGACAAGGCAGTAACCAACTACACCTTTGTAATTTCCAGGGAGCGCAACGAATTTACTGAACAGGCATTGGTGCGCGTTTCTCAAATCCACCTGGAGAAAAACGAAATCAATAGAGCCATTCCCGTATTGGAACGACTGGAAAATGAAGGTACCCGTTCACAAAATATCATTTTTGCACAGTCCAACCTGATGAAGGCCTATTTTGAAAACGGCAATTACAGTCAGGCAGTTGTATTTGCAGAAAAAGTATTGCGCGATGCCCAGGCCGAAACCCGTGCAAAAAACGACGCACATAGCATCATTGCCCGTTCTGCGATGAAAACCGGAGATGAAAACAGAGCAAAAAATGCTTATGCTGAAGTGCAAAAAACCGCTACCGGTGTGATGGCAGCAGAAGCTTTGTACCATCAGGCTTATTTTGAAAACAAAGCCGGCAACCACAACCAGTCAAACGCTACGGTTCAAAAGCTTGCCAAAGATTATTCGGGGTTTAAGCAATGGGGCGGAAAAGGATTGGTGCTCATGGCCAACAACTTTTACGCATTAAAAGATGCCTTTCAGGCGACATACATTCTTGAAAGTGTCATCACCAACTTTGCAGAATTCCCTGAAATCGTATCACAGGCACAAAACGACCTAAACCGAATCAAAGCCGAAGAGGCCAAAACAAACATTTCGGTGCAAACCGATGGTAATTAAATTAGAAAGTAATATTTAGACCCTTAATGTTCCTTAATGCCTCTTAATGCCTTAATGGTTCAACAAAAAAAGGAAGTAATCAATAAAAAATAAACCATTAAGAAATTAAGGAAATTAAGAAAGAAACATTAAGAAAGATATTTAAAAACTTAATGGCCCTTAACACCTCTTAATGCCTTAATGGTTCAAAAAAAAGAAACCAAATAAAAATAACGATTAACCTCATTATTTACTTATGAACTCCAACAACCTAAAATATTTATTTACAGCAGCAATTTTTGGTATTTCCGCGACAGCATTTTCACAAGACCCTATTGGGACAGAAGTGATCAATGTGGTGCGACCATACACACCCACAGTGGCCGATGCCTTTAAAATCAAGGAAACCCCCGTTGCTATCGATTCCCTGAATATGGAAAAGAAGAACGTGCAATACAGCATTTTTTCTGTACCGGTGGCCTCCACTTTTGTGCCCGCAAAAGGAAAAGCAACCACCCTGGAGCGCAGAAGACCCGATAAACTTTTTGACAATTATGTGACCCTGGGCTTTGGGAACTATACCACGGCACTGGGCGAACTCTTTGCCACATTTGAAGTTGACCGCGATTCTGAAGTGTCCCTGTTTTTTAAACACAACTCGTCTCAGGGCGGTATTGAGGATGTGCTTGTAGATGACCATTATTTTGACACTTCACTGGACTTAAACTATTCCGGCAAGACCCGCGATATGAGATACAACCTGGGCTTTGGCGCCCTGCATGAGATTTACAACTGGTATGGACTTTCAGGATTCGCGACTGAAAACGATATCCAAAACGCAGTTGATGCCGGCGTCAACCACTCCTTTTATGGTGTTGCGCTTAAAGGCAACCTCAAGATGGAAGACTCGCCCTTTTCTGGCGGAGAGGCCTTGTTGCGTTATTTTGGCGATTCATACAGTTCGTCTGAAATCAACTTTATAGCCGCCCCCGAGTTTTTATTTGACCTTGGCGGACAAGACGTGGGAGTTAATTTTGACATCGATTTCCTTAGCGGAAAATTTGACAAAAGCTTTAACTTTCCGGATACCGAAATCAAATACAGCTTTTTGAATGTTGGGGTGCATCCTTACATTCGTTTTCAAAATGAAGGTTTCTCAATTAACCTGGGCGCACAGGCTGTGTTTGGAATGGACAATGAAAACAGCGAAAGCGATATTTCTATCTATCCCAAGGTAGATGCTTCATTCAGGGTGGTCGATGAGTTTTTGTCGTTTTATGCCGGTGTGGACGGTGGCCTGGACCAGAACTCTTATTTTAACTTTACCCGTGAGAACCCTTACGTTTCACCCACTTTGATGATAGCACCCACTGACAGGCAGTATGAGGCTTACGCCGGAATACAAGGTAAATTTACCTCTACGGTGAGTTACAACCTGAAAGGAAGTTTTAAAAACGAAATCAACAAACCCCTGTTTATTTCCAACCCGCTGATGAGCACTGTGCCGGCAGACGAACTACAAGGCTATGAATTTGGAAACTCCTTTACCGTGTTTTATGACGATGTCACCACTTTGGAAATCTTTGGAGAGCTACAGGCTGAAGTCAGTAAAGGCATTAACGTGGGTGTGAACGCCAGCTATTTTAGTTATGGTTTAGACTTCCTGCCGGAAGCTTTTAACCTGCCCGACTTTAAAGCCACCGTGTTTGCCAATGCGGTATTTAACGAGCAGTTTTTTGGCGGGTTTAGCCTGTTTTATGTAGGTGAGCGAAAAGATGTAGAAAGTTTTGACCCATTTTTCCCTGTAGAACCCATTTCAAGAACACTGGATGGCTATGTGGATGTCAACCTCCATCTGGGGTATAACTTTAACGAGCAACTCACCTTTTTTGTAAAAGGAAGCAACCTGCTAAGTGACAATTATGAAAAGTGGCTGAATACACCGGTGCAAGGCATACAGGTGTTGGGCGGGGCTACTTATAAGTTTAATTGGTAAACCCAAATCCCCGCGACTTTGTCCTCAGAATCCGCCAGAGGCGGAGAAGGAGGAAGGCGGGGATCTCATCAATCAAAATCCAAAACGTTAATTCATTCATTGATCAAAAAGCACAGCAAG
>NZ_JCBCCK010000311.1:0-9671 GCF_059864935.1 Planktosalinus sp. | reverse complement strand
GTTGCTGTTAAAGCAGAAGGCTGTAAACAGGCCGGGGGTGTAAATTCATAAGCCCCAACGTCCGGTGTTGTCAAACTTCTTGGATTACCATCAATATCTGTTAATACTCCCAGTGGGGTACCCATATTATCAACTGCTACGTTGGTTGGTGATAATTGCCCTCCAATTGGATTGGCCAACATTGGGTTGATATCAACTGAATTGGCATCACCTGATGTAGCAAGTTGCCAATCAGCCAAGGTTGCTTGCGCCGATCCTGAATAACCAATAGAATTGGTTCCTGCAGGTGCATCAACATACAATACATTATAATCACTGTCAATGGTAGATGCTGCTGTTGAAAAATACAAAGCATATTTAATACCTGTACCACCACGGGTTATTGATATGATGTTGTTTTTGAACTCAATGTCTGTTGCAGTTGTAACCTGATGAAATCCTCTGGTCAAACCTCCGGTGGCATTGGCATCATCCAGAGAAATGGTGTTATGGTAATAGTGTACACCGTCGCTGCTGGAGTTATAGAATGCATAAATTGACCCGTTGTTATTAATATTATAAACAACATTGTTGATCACTTTGTTGGCATTGCCAAGTGTAGCATCAATACCGGTATGATAAATACCATATGTAGTATTAGTGTTATCTCTACCTGAGCCTTTATAAGCATCATACATCCTGTTGCTTTCAATCAAGTTGTTTTCACCACTGGTAACAAAGTACATGCCATAAAAAGTACTTACATCTGATCTGGTTGGCCTGCTGATATCATTATTTGTAATGAATGCATTTGAAATACTTCTTAAATACAAGCCATAAAATCTGAAATCTTGAATGGTGTTACCAGAGATTATGTTGTTCATCGAGTTATTTGCAGATGATTCTCCATTGATGGTAATACCATAATAACCACCAATAATGGTATTATTGACAAAAATATTGTCAGTACCCGGCGAACCTGTTGTTGAAGTGGCACTCGTTAAACTACCTGAAACTACAATCCCGGCATTGGTAGTACCAGTATTGCTAAAGGTAGATGTCATATCAATTGTACAACTTGTAATGGTATTGAAATCAGCATCATTGGTCAACTGAATCACAAAGTTATTATCCACAGATTGAGTGACCAGGTTAAAATTAACCAAAGTAATGTAGTCAGCCCCATCTAGAAGTATGAGTGATCTGCTTCCACTAGTGGTCATGGCTGTCATTGTTTCCCCATTTCCATTAAATGTAATGGTATTAACAGCACTGGCTCCAACTATTTCAGGGATTACAATTTGTTCGTCATAAGGTCCTGATCCCGGTAGAATATTCATTGTTACCGGAGCGGAAACACCACAATTAATCAGTGAGATGACGGCTTCATTTAGAGAAATAAAGTCTCCGGTTCCAGCGGCGTCTATAGTATAGCTTCCCGCCAGTGGGGCTAGACAACCTGTAGTAAAAGTGTGAGGTCCTACCCAAACACTAAGATCACCACCGCCACAATCGGCCCTTACATAGAAATCGTACTCAGTGAGTTCAGTTAAGCCACCCTGAGTATATGGGTTTGTAGTTACTCCTGCAGTAGTTGGAACTTCTGTTGGAGTAAATCCTGCAGGGCCTAATTCAATATCCCAAGTGGTAGCTGTACCGTTTTCGGTCCATCCCAAATCAGCTGATGTTGCAGTAAAATTGGTTGCTTCCAAATCTGAAGGCTGTGGGCAGGCCGGGGGTGTAAATTCATAAGCACCCGGATCTGGTGTAACAGCATCCCTGGGGTTTCCGTCGATGTCAGTTAAAACACCCAATGCAGCACCAATGTTGTTAACAGCACTATTGCTTGGGGTAAAATCACCACCTAGTGGGTTGACATATAAAGGATCTGCATCAACTGAGGCATTGTCATAGATACCGCCATTGGCAATTGTTTGCCATTCAAACAATGTTGTATATCCAGTAGTAGAATAATATCCTACACCGTTGGTTCCGGCTGGTGCGTCTACATAGAGTACATTGTTATCACTTGCAATAACAGATGTCCCGGTATTATAATACAAAGCATATTTTGTACCGCTTCCTCCTCTGGTTATGGTAACGATATTGTTTTTAAACTCAATATCTGTAGCAGTGGTTGTTTGATAAATACCTCTGGTTGTTCCCCCTGTAGCAGCTGTGTTATCCAGGGATACTGTATTGTGATAGTAATACACACCGTCACTGCTGGAGTTATAAAGGCCATAGATGGTTCCGTTACCATATATATTATAAATAAGGTTATTGACTACCATGTTATGATTGCCCACTGTAGCATCTACACCAGAGTGCCAGATACCATAAGCAAGACTTGTGGTGGTGGGATCACCTGCATGTAAATCATAAATCCTGTTTGCCTCCACGAGATTGTTCTCACCGCTGGTCAAAAAGTAAATACCATAGGCTGAGCCTGTATTTGCCCTTGTAGGCTGGCTGATATCATTGTTTGTAATCGTAGCATTGGTAATGCTTCTTAAATACATACCATACAATCTGAAATCCTGAAGAACGTTATCTGAAATTACGTCATTCAATGAATTGTTTGTTGACGACTCACCATTGATGCTAATACCATAATACCCACCGATAATGGTATTGTTTGTAAATGTATTATCAGTACCTCCCAGGTTGGTTGACGAAGTAGCACTCGTCAAACTTCCTGAAACTACAATCCCGGCATTGGTAGTTCCTGTATTGAGAAACGTAGAGGACATATCAATCATATTGTTATTGATCACGTTAAAATTAGCTTCATTGACAAGCTGAATAACAAAGTTGTTATCTTCAGATATGGTGACCAGATTAAAGTTATCAATGGTCACATAATCAGCTCCATCCAATAGGATAAGAGATCTGTCACCTGTAGTGGTTGTGGATGTCAAGGTTTCGCCATTACCGTTGAATGTGATGGTATTGACTGCACTGGCACCAACAATCTCATTAATAATCACTTGCTCGTTGTATGGGCCTGAGCCGGTCATTACATTAAAGGTCACAGGACCTGAAATCCCACAGTTGTTAAGATCAAATACAGCATCTGTTAAAGTAGCATAATTGCCTGTGGCGCCTATAGTGTATGTTCCGGAAAGTTGTGCGGTACATTCTGTTTGGAATGTAAAGGGTCCTGACCAAGTACTGAAACCATCAGTCCCGCAATCTGCCCTTACATAATAATCGTATTGTGTAACAGGTGTTAATCCCGGTAGCGTATAAGGATTGGTAACAACACTCACTGTTGGTGTGCCCGAAGGTGTAAAACCTGCTGCTCCATATTCAATATCCCAGGCTGTAGCAGTGCCATTTTCCTGCCATCCAAGGTCAGCAGTGGTTGCTGTCATGTTGGTAGCTGTTAAAAGCGATGGATCAGGACATAGAGGTGCTTCTATTACAGAAACGTCATCAATGGCCACATCATCATAAAAATCGGTACCGTTGTTTTCATCAACAATAAATCGTAATTGGATAGGACCGGTAATCGTTAATGAAGACAAGTATATTTCAAATTTCTCCCATTCCCCGTTCAGTGTATTTGAATCGCTGAAAAACACCTGGTTCCATGCAGCACCATCCCAAACTTCAACAGAAAAGTCAACGTTGCTAAAGCCCTCATTATGGCTTATTAAATAGAAAGATAACAAAGGGGTTGTAAGCCCACTCACATCAATTAGCGGGCTCTCCAAGGTAGTTCCCAATACATTGGGAGTTGAATCATCGACCCAGGCAAAATAGCCTCCACTGGCAGTTGTGCCGCCCATAGTACCATTATTACCTATATGATTGGAACCAGCGGAATTTGCAAACTGCCAGTCTTTGGCATTTGAAGCACCCTGACTCCAGCAATTGGGTATGGAACCTGCGTTTTCAAAATCTTCAGTCCAAGGAGCAACTACTGCTACACAAGGCGTTGTGAATGCAAAAGGTCCGGACCAGTTGCTAAAACCGTCAACACCACAATCAGCTCTAACATAAAATTCATAGGAAGTTTCTGCTGCCAAGCCCATGAGTGGGTATGGATTTGAAGTAGTACCCGCTATGGTAGGGGAGCCTGTGGGTGAAAACCCGGCTGTGCCCCATTCAATGTCCCATGTTGTGGCCGTTCCGTTTTCTGTCCAGCCTAAATCTGCCGTTGTAGCAGTAATGGCTGTTGCTGTTAAGTTTGTAGGATCAAAACAAGAGGGAGCTTCATTTATTGCGATATCGTCTAAAGATATGTCACCTTCAAAACTAGACCCTTTCACACCCCTGAACCTTATTTGTATGTCCCCGGTATAACCTGTTAGATTGACAATTAGTTGTAACCAAGGATCAGCTTCACTTGTTTGCTGTTCACCTAGTATAGATGCCACACCATTGGTCCAGGTTGTTCCGTCATGGACATCAATATACAAATCACCCATGTTTACTCCATACATATGATAATAGAAGTACAGTGCAGGATCAGTCAAAGTGTTGATATTGATCACCGGGGTGACAAGGTATGCTTCATCGCCCGTAGAGCCATTTGTAGCTTCTAAATAAAAATAATTCGTTCCGCTATTAGCACCTGAAGGACCTGTGTTTGAAGAAGTAGTAGTGCCAGTTCCAATATTCCAATCTAAGGTAGATTGTGAAGATGCTGTCCAGCATTGAGAAAGACTCAGGTTAGTAGTTGGTGTGTGCGCCTCTACATCATCCAGCCATGGAGCTGCTATTGAGACACAAGGTGTCGTAAATGTGTGGGGGCCTGACCAGTTACTTAAACCATTGGCACCACAGTCTGCACGCACATAAAAATCATAGGATGTATTGTCTGTTAAGCCGCTAATCGGGTATGGGTTTGAGTTTGTACCGGATATGGTAGGGGAGCCTGTGGGAGTAAACCCAGCACTACCCCATTCTATATCCCATGTTGTAGCTGACCCCATTTCTGTCCAGCCTAAATCAGCTGATGAAACAGTAATATTACTTGCATTTAAAGATGTTGGATCTGCACAAAGAATTTGTACTACAGTAAAATCTGTAACATCAAAATCTAAGTCATTGGGTGTGCCCCATTGGCCTACTGCAATATAAACAGTGTTTCCAGCAGATATATTTGCAGAAACGGTTTTTGAAACATTACTAGTTGATACACCAGATGCATCCAACTCATTACTGAATTCATTTCCAATACAGTCATCAAAGATTCCTATACCGTTCCAACCATTTCTTGTGAAAATGGTCATTGAAATATTTTCAGCAGTAACACCTGCTGTATATTCAAATAAATATACATCATCGTCCCAATAAAATCCGGAAATAGATGTTCCTGTTGGATTGACATTCCAATCTTCAGGACCTCCTGTTCCGGGAGTGGTAATCCCCATTTGTGTGTACCCGTTTGTAATCACAACACCTGAGTTGCAACCAAATTGGGCAAATACACCATAGCTTGTAAACAAAAGGGTTACAAGCAAAAAAATAATTTTTTTCATAATATGTTAATTTAATTAAACGTTTTTTCCCCAAAAAAAGTGACTTCTTAATTGGTTAATTTTAGTAGGGAAACTTAAATTTTAGTTAAGAGTTGCTAAATGTAATTAAAATTTTGTTAAACAGAAAATCCTATGCGGTTTTAACAGCGAAAAGCCTGTTGATTTCTCATGTTTATTTTAATAGCTATTGTTTTTCTTTTTGCATAACCTTTTTATATTATTTAATTATAAACTTTTAAGTCAGTCATTATACAGGTGCGGAGTGTTTTCTTTTAAAAAAGCTTAAATTAATTTTTTTTCACCAACCCTTCAAGGGTTTTGAGCCCTTGAAGGGTTGGGGGTTGTGAGGGCTCATTACCAAAAATAATAAAAGCAAAAAGACAGCTCATATGGAAAATATGTGATTTGTGTAAACTTATCCTTTTATTTTGTAACATGCAGTTTTACAATAGTTTTCATCTTTGTAGTATTAAAAGTGAATAAAACCAGATTAGGGAAATACCGAAATGAAGTTTTTGGCATATCTTGAAAACCAATCACTAACGGTTACTATAAATCTTTTGATTGCTTAAAATCCTAATCTGAATTTAAAAGGGAGCCTTTGGGGAAGGGCTCCTTTTTTATTTCTCTTATCCTCGCGAATGTGGGGATAAAGCTATGGCGACACGGGGTCAGGCTACTGCAACAGCATGCGACAGAGCACCGACGGTGATGTTTGCGGTCTTACTTCAAACATATACAGTAGTAATTAATACTTATTGTATTATCATCCTGAACGTCAGGTTTACCCTTGGTGCAGTGACGAGTTTAGTGGGAGGGAGGCGGTGCAACCAATGGGTTTGTGTGCTACCTTTCATTACCAAGAGGCTGCCGTGTTCAAGAACAAGCGATACTTTTTCTTTGGTCGCTTTGTGCTTGAAAGCAAATTTGCGTTCGGCTCCAAAACTCAGTGAGCCAATGGCACCATTCTTTTTCAGGTCTTTTTCCCCGTCACTGTGCCAGGCCATGCCTTCTTCACCGCTGTGATAGAGGTTGAGCAAGCAGGAATTTAAGGTTTTCCCGGTTTTTTTCTCAATAACCGTTTTTAATTGTAACAACTCGTCAGTCCAGGGCAACAATCTACAAGACGTTTCCTAAGTGCTAACTCAATTAGACTCGTGTAAAATAATGCAGCTAAGGCCTTAAGCATTAATAACAACCCCAAACACTCAAAAACTCACAGACTCCTAAACTCACAATCTTCTTAATACTTAATAATAGCTCCATACTAGCTTCATAATAGTCCCATAGTAGTCCTATATACACTTCATATAAGCTTCATTAAATCCATTAAAAACGTAAATCATTGAAAAACAGCAAACAAACACAATCAGGGTAAAAAACGAGAGTATAACCTTAAACTCCAATATGCACCCCCATTCCAAAACCAAACCTTTCTGCCTAAAGTAGATTTCAAAATGGATATGAGAAAATATAAAAGAAACTTTTATTTAGTGGTGAATGGTAAGAGGAGAGTGTTTTTCTCTGCGTTCTCAGCGCCTCTGCGGTGCAAATGAGATGAGCGAGGAAGCAACTGCGATACAGTGACACTTTTTCCTTGTAATTTTTGTTACCTGCTTGTGCCCATTGTGGTTAAAAAATAAAGTCATCAATCCCCATTTCCCATTTTGTTCCTACCTTTAGGGGATGTTTATCCAACCATTACCAATAGTTCTGTTTTGTCTGCTGCTGAGTACTGCCGCTTTTTCCCAAGCGGTGGACAGCACCCAACTGTATTACCAATGGGTAGACAAGCCCACACAGCCCGACCATTTGCCCTCGGGTTATTTTTATTATTTAGATGCCGCGCAAACCCATATAAAAAACGGCGATACGCTTCAGGCCATTGATGCCCAACGTCTGGCAGTAATTGCGGGTTTTAAGATGGGCACCTTTACTGAAAGCGAACAGGAAGCCGTGCAGGCCCTTCAGTGGCTGGATGCTTTGCCTGACAGTCCCGACACCGATAGCAATAGAGGTAAAAACAGCCGTTATGCCGGTCTCTTCAACCACCTGGGGATGCTTTACCGCAACAAAAACCATTTTGACAAGGCCTTTGATTACTATAGTCGGGCTTTGGCCTATGTAAAAACCACAAGGGACAGCATCGGTCTGTTGAACAACCGCGGCAATGTGTACCTGGACATGAAAAATTATCCATTGGCGGAACAGGATTTCCTGTTGGCCATTGAATTGGGTCGTCACATTGGAGATACCGCAAGATGGGCACGTGCCCTCAACAACCTGGGGGTGTTGCAACTGGAGCAGCACAACAGTTCGGGTACGGCAACCATACAAAAAGCCCTGCAACTGCGAAATCAAATCAATGATCTTGAAGGCAGATATTCCGGCATTCGGCATCTGGCACTTTTCGCTTTAAGCGAAAGGGATACCGCAACGGCACTGAATTATGCAACAGCCACACTTGATATTGCCCGCGAACTCAACAGTGCATCTTATCTGCTGGAGTCACTCTCCATACTGATGGACCTGAACAACGACCCGATGGTGAGCCGGTACAAAACGCTATTTGACAGTATCCATCGTGCCAAACAAGAGGAACAAAACCTCTATGCAGCCCTGCGTTTTGACGTGGAACGGGAAATACTCAATACCCAACGGGCAGAATTGTTGCTGGAAAAAGAGCGTAGCCAAAAAGCATTCATACTGATCATTGGTATTTTAGCTTTGGCCTTATTGGTTTTACTTATTGTCCTCATCCTGGGCAGGATCAGGCGCATCCGTAGCCAGGAGGTCATCAAAACCGAAAGCCGTATTTCCAAAAAGGTACACGACGAGCTGGCCAATGAAGTGTATCAGTTGATGGTTAAAATGCAGGTGGAAAGGGGCAGGGATGAAGACGTGCTCGATGACCTGGAACAGATTTACAACAAGTCGCGCGACATTTCCAAAGAGTATCAGGCACTGGATACCGAAGCCCCTTTTGACGAAACCCTCACCGATTTGCTGTCGGCTTACCAATCAAACAGTGTAAAAATCATCAAGCGGGAAACCGCCTCCATCGACTGGAACACGGTTTCCCCTGAAAAAAAGAATGCCATATACCGGGTGCTGCAGGAGTTGATGACCAATATGAAAAAGCACAGCCGGGCCACGCTGGTGGCGGTCGCTATGGGTCAGCAGCGTCAAAAAATAACGATTGATTATTCCGACAATGGGGAAGGCACTGTGTTAAAAAAGCAAACCGGACTTCAAAATGCGGAAAACCGCATTTTTACCTTAAACGGAATTATTACTTTTGAGTCACAGCCCGGAAAAGGGTTTAAGGCCAAAATTATCGTATAATGTTTTCAAAAGCACTAATAGCAGACGATCTGGTAAGCATCAACACCGGTGTGCACAGCATCCTGGGCCCTATGGGCATTGCCCGTATTGACCGGGTGAATTATTGTGATGATGCCCGGTTAAAAATACTGGCAGCCGTAAAAGAGGGCACTCCCTATGAACTCCTTATCACCGATTTGTCTTTTAAAACCGACCACCGGGAGCAGAAAATCAAGTCCGGCGATGAACTCGCAATCCAATTAAAAGCCACTTATCCCGATTTAAAAATCATTGTCTATACCATCGAGGAAAAACCGCAAATCGTTCGCAACCTCATCCAAAAGCACCAAATCAACGGTTATGTTTGTAAAGGCAGACAGGGCTTGCAGCAGCTCACCGAAGCGGTGGAGGATGTGTATCAGGGCAAGACCTATGTTTCGCCTCAGTTGGTTTCGGCCCTGCATTCAAAATCGGTTTTAGAGATTGACGATTATGACATCGAATTGCTCAAGCAACTCGCCAATGGTCTCGTTCAGGACGAAATCGCCGACTACTTCAAAGAACACCACATCAAGCCCGCCAGTTTAAGCGCGGTAGAAAAACGCCTGGGTGTTTTGCGCAACCAATTTGATGCCAAAAACGGGACACAGCTTATCGCCAAGGCCAAGGATTTGGGGTTGATTTGAGGTCAAGGTTCAAAGTTCAAGGTTCAAGGTGGCGGGTTGTCCGGAGTCGGGGTGACCCCCTTTTTTGTCATTCCGTGGGAGTGATAGCGACGAGGAAATCGAAGATTCAGCGTAGCTAATCGCACCCTGTTGCTCAGGTACAGTTGCTCAAATACTATCCTCGCGTATGCGGGGATCTTGAAATTTAATT
>NZ_JCBCCK010000335.1:0-3835 GCF_059864935.1 Planktosalinus sp. | reverse complement strand
ACGCAACCGCATCATTGCCGGGATCTCTGAAGCGACTATTGTCATAGAATCTGCCGAAAAAGGAGGAAGCCTTGTTACTGCTGAAATTGCAAATTCCTACAGCAGGGATGTGTTTGCCGTTCCAGGAAGGGTAACTGACAGCCAAAGTCAGGGATGCAACAACTTAATCAAGACTCAAAGGGCAAATTTACTCACATCAGTAGCTGACCTAGTCTATATTTTAAACTGGAAATTGGATGAAAAAAAGAAGAAACCCATACAAAAACAGCTTTTTGTCGAGCTTACTGATGAAGAAAAAGTGGTTTTTAACTTTTTAAAAACCAAAGAAAAAGCCCACATTGATGAAATTGCCATAACCTGTGAAACCCCCATATTTAAAGTTACTTCACTGCTTCTTAATTTAGAATTAAAAGGATTGGTAAAACCCCTTCCGGGAAAAATATTTGAATTGTTATAAAATATTTAAGAACTAATTAAAATAATTACTACTTTTACTCTTATTAACTAAACAATTTGACACTATGAAAAAAATTACTTTATCATTATTTTCTTTGGCAGTATTGGCTTTTACAGGACAAATGACTGCACAGCAAGCTGAGGTTGTTTCAGATTACAACCAAAACCCAACACCCGGAAATACAGAAATTACTAATCCAGGCACAAATTACTATGTTGCAGGAGGTGTTATTTATTCAAATGGCCCATACTTCAGTGTAGCCGGAGGTGGATTTGGCGGTGGAGACTTAAGTTTACTTGAAACAGTTGCACTAGGAATGAATACTCTTGGAGCGGGTGCTCAAGCAAGCTCTGGTAACAGAATGGCTGATGACTGGATAGTAACCGAGTCAGTAGAGGTCATGTCCATAGATTTTTATGCTTATCAAACGGGCTCAACCACAACTTCAACATTTACAGGAGTTACTATTGTAGTTTGGGATGGAGACCCTTCAGACCCAGGAAGCAACGTGATTTATGGAGACAATGCTATAAGTGCCATGACAAACACAACGTGGAGTGGAGCTTACAGAGCATCAGAAGGCAATGAGACCAATACTGACAGACCAATTATGGTAAATACTGTTGAAACTCCGGGGCTTGTTTTAACTCCCGGCACCTATTGGGTTGACTGGGATGCTGATGGCTCTTTGGGATCAGGTCCTTGGGCACCACCTATAGCAATTTTAGGTCAAGCTAGCACAGGAAATGCAAAGCAATTTTTAGGTTCAACCAGTGTTTGGCAAGATTGGCAAGATACTGGAACCGATGACCCACAAGGTTTTCCATTTGAAGTAACAGGAGCAGTATTGAGCTTAGTAGACAACTCGTTTGAAGGCTTTAGCTACTACCCAAACCCAACGACGAACATTCTTAACGTGAATGCCAAGTCAAACATTGAAAACATCACAATTTTTAATGTATTGGGCCAGCAACTAATCAACGTTACTCCTGACAACTTAACAGCTAAAGTTGATATTTCAAACTTGAGCGCAGGAATGTATGTGATGAAAGCTACCGTAAACGGCACTGTGGGAAGTTTCAACATCATCAAGAGATAAAAACCAACCATCTCTTAAATAAAAAACCTCTTAGTGTATGCTAAGAGGTTTTTCTTTTTTGGTCAATACCCCAACTTTTTTCTAACTCTTTGTAATACGTCAGCGGCAACCATTGCGGCCTTTTGTGACCCAAGCTGTAAAGCTTCTTCAAGTTCTTTTTTATTTTGTATCAAGTAGTTAAATCGTTCACGTTCTTTTTCAAAACGGGTGAGCATGAAATCATAAAGAGCTTGTTTAGAGTGACCGTAGCCATAATTGCCTCCTTCATAGTTTGCGCGCATCAAAGCAATTTCTTCTTTTGAAGCAAGGAGTTTGTACAAAGCAAACACATTACAAGTGTCAGGGTTTTTAGGTTCTTCCAGAGGTGTGCTGTCTGTCTCAATACTCATAATTTGTTTTCTCAATTGTTTTTCAGGAAGGAAAATATTAATAATATTGTCTTTTGACTTGCTCATTTTTGCCCCGTCTGTTCCGGGGATATACATGCTTTCTTCATGCACTTTGGCCTCAGGCAGGACAAAAGTTTCTCCGTATTTTGCGTGAAAGCGTGTAGCAACATCGCGGGTCATTTCCAGATGCTGCAATTGGTCTTTCCCCACTGGAACAAATTCGGCGTCATAGAGTAAAATGTCTGCCGCCATCAGCATAGGATAAGTGAACAAGCCTGCGTTGACATCTTCCAGCCTGTCAGCTTTATCTTTAAAGGAGTGGGCAAGCGTAAGCCTCTGGTAAGGAAACATACAGCTCAGGTACCAGGAAAGCTCGGTTACTTGAGGCACATCACTTTGCCTGTAAAACACAGTTTTGTTGATGTCCAGCCCAAAAGCCAGCCAGGTGGCGGCAACGCTATAAGTGTTTTCGCGTAAAACTTCCGGATCTTTAATTTGCGTGAGGGAATGCATATCGGCAATAAAAAGAAAACTGTCGTTTTCTGGCCGGTTAGCCATATCGATTGCCGGCACTATTGCTCCAAGTATGTTGCCCAAGTGTGGTGTTCCTGTACTTTGAATGCCTGTTAATATTCGCGCCATGTAAATTCTTTTATCTTCAAAATTGATTCATAACAAAGGTAATTTTTTTGTTCCAATGGC
This sequence comes from Planktosalinus sp., assembly GCF_059864935.1. Classification (NCBI taxonomy): domain Bacteria; kingdom Pseudomonadati; phylum Bacteroidota; class Flavobacteriia; order Flavobacteriales; family Flavobacteriaceae; genus Planktosalinus; species Planktosalinus sp. The sequence goes on along the minus strand of NZ_JCBCCK010000335.1, from coordinate 1,188 downwards.
TCAATACAATTGTGTATTTTTGAGGGCGATGTTTTTAAAGAATTACATTTTTGTTCCACTGTGGCGAATCTGGTTTTATATACTGATAGGTTTTGCCATCTTGTTGCTGTTTCCCTTTTTGTTGATTAGTATTTCTAAAAAAGAATGGTATAAGGGATTTTTTGTTTTTGCACGTATTTGGGCTTCCATTATTCTTTTTGGAATGGGGTTAATTCCGAAAATAAAAAAAGAAGAATTTCTCGAAAAAAGCAAAAGCTATATGTTTTTGGCCAATCACACATCGATGACAGACATTATGTTGATGTTTTATTCGGTGAAGCACCCTTTCGTTTTTGTGGGGAAAAAAGAATTGGCAAGAATACCACTTTTTGGATATTTTTATAAACGCACTTGTATATTGGTTGACCGAAACAATGTTAGAAGTAAAAAAGAGGTTTTTGATGCTGCGCAGGAACGTTTGAAATCCGGGTTGAGCATTTGCATTTATCCCGAAGGCGGTATCCCGGAAGATGAAAGCATAGTATTGGATACATTTAAAGACGGAGCTTTTCGCTTGGCCATTGATCACAACATTCCAATTGTTCCCTTAACTTTCCACGATAATAAAAAACGGTTTTCATATTCCTTTTTTAGAGGGGGCCCCGGAGTTTTGAGGGTTAAAAGGCATAAAAAAATAAACACTGACCAGTTTTCAAAAGAAAACAAACGCTTAATTAAGGATGAAGTGAGGCAAATCATATTGCATGAGTTGGAACAACCCACTTTGTAAAATAGAAAAAAGCCGCTCGTTGGCACAATTGAGCAGCTTTTTCGTTAGCTTATTATTTTTTAGTTATCCAAAAACAATAAACCGGCAACCTAAATTAAACTTAACTAAAACTTATAACTAAACCCACTGTAAACCCCAAAAATATAGGGCTTAAAGTCGATGGCACTATCATTATAGGCATTTAATTGGTACTTAAACACCGGTTCAAGGTTAAACAAAAACCTCTTTGTAAACTTATAGTCAAAGCCCAGACCCAGATTGGTGCTGAAACTTAAAGTGTTCAGATTATTTGCACTTCCTATCTCAGAGCGGAAACCATCACTCATCACATTTATCCTGTTGTTGTCAAGCAACAATGTACTCATCCCGCCTATTATATTCACGCCAACACGATTATTTGATAAATTGTATTTTAATTC
>NZ_JCBCCK010000049.1:0-3678 GCF_059864935.1 Planktosalinus sp. | reverse complement strand
GATTGATAAGCCAAGTCCGGAACCGCCTTCTTTTCGGGAGCCGCTTTTGTCTACCCTGTAAAAACGTTCAAAAATGCGGGTGAGGTGTTGTTTGGCAATACCTTCGCCATTGTCGGTTATTCTAACAATGATTTTGTTTTTGGTGAGGTCTTCCACACTGACTTCGGTGGTGCCTTCTTCCTTTCCATATTTTATGGAGTTGACAATTAAGTTGGTTAGCACTTGCTGAAGGCGTTCCCGGTCTGCATATACAAAAACTGAATCATCGTATTTTTTATCAAAAGTGAGTGTAATGTTTTTGCGTGAGGCTCTCATTTCGAGTAGATCGAAAACGTTTTGAATCAACTCGATGACATTAAAATATTCTTTGCTCAATACCAAATCGCCCATTTCGAGCTTGGTAATCATATCCAGGTCTTTTACGATGTAAACGAGTCTGTCAACGCCTTTGCTGGCACGCTGTAAATATTTTTTACGCACCGATTTGTCTTTCATAGCGCCGTCAAGCAAGGTAAGTATGTACCCCTGAACAGTAAACAGTGGAGTTTTAAGTTCGTGAGCCACATTGCCCATAAATTCTTTACGGTATTCCTCGCGGACTTTAAGGGTTTCAATTTCCAGTTTTTTGTTTTCTGCAAATTTTTCCACCTCTCGGGTAAGTGATTCCATATCGGTGGTAATCTGCTTTGGATGTAACGAAGAAGCGTCGAGCAAACTCACATCGTTATAGATTTTCTTTACCTGATTGTAAATAAAGCGCTTGACACGATATTGAATGATAAAAAATGAAAAAAGGTAAACCAGAAGTGAGAAAAAGAGAATATTTTCTATCGAATGAAGGTTGTTGAGGTATAAAAAGATAAAAAAAATAACCGAAAGTAACAGTGTAATGTAAAGCGAAGTAACAGCTGCGAAGTGATATGTTCTTTTAAGTTTACGGGTCATTAAACAACAAATTTATATCCCACTCCTTTGACAGTTTTAAAGCTGTCGTCGCCAATTTTTTCCCTGAGTTTTCTTATATGAACATCAATGGTTCGGCCACCTACAACCACTTCATTTCCCCAAACTTTGTCGAGAATATCTTCGCGTTTAAAGACTTTCCCGGGTTTAGAAGCGAGTAAAGCAAGGAGCTCAAACTCTTTTCTAGGTAAGATGATTTCTTTTTTGTTTTTGATTACTTTGTACTCTTCGCGATTAATAGTCAGGTTGCCATGGCTTACTGTTACTTCTTCATGGGTAGGTTCTTTAAAACGCCTTAAGAGTGCCTTGACCTTACTGACCAAAACTTTAGGTTTAATGGGTTTTGTGATGTAATCATCGGCACCAGCTTCAAAACCGGCAACTTGTGAATAATCTTCGCCACGGGCAGTTAAAAAAGCAATAATAGTTTCAGACAGGTCAGGTAAGGCTCTTATTTTTTCACAAGCTTCAATCCCATCCATTTCAGGCATCATTACATCGAGTATAATCAAATGTGGATGGTGTTTATTGGCCTTTTTAATTGCATCTAGACCGTTTTCAGCTTTAAAAACCTGATAGCCTTCGAGGGCTAAGTTGTATTCAACAATTTCAAGAATATCAGGTTCATCATCTACAAGTAAAATTTTAATGTCCTTATTTTTCATAATTTTTCATAACAAAAAACCGGAGTTGAGTAAATAAAGTGTAAAGATACTATTAAATTGCTTTCAATCTTAATGTGCATTTTTAATGATAACAATAAAATAACATATACCCCAACCTCTTTTGATGCTAAGCCTTTGAGAGATAAACATTTGAAAATGTAGGTTTTATGAAATGATTAAATTCCTCACAATATTGTATGGCAATTACTCATTTTCAACTTTTTTTATTACTTTTGTTTTTTACTTAATCTATTAATTTATCTAAGGATGAAAAAAATTACTTTTCTTTTAGGGCTTGCCCTTATATTTTCAGGCTCAATCCAGTCTCAGGATATCATTGCTTACTGGAATCAAAACAGTAATGATCTACCTAGTGGCGGTTTTGGCTTTTTAGCCAATCCTGATGCATTCCCCCAAGATGCTGATTTAGGATCCGGCCAACTTACAGTTGGTGGTGGGATTTTAAGCGAAACAGAAACTAATTCCAATGGTGATTTGGTTTACAAATGGGTGCCAAGCTTTGCCGGTTCAACCATCAATGTGGAAGCTCCTGATGAAGCCGGCGGTTCAATTTCCATTCAAGGAGGAACAGATTCAGACAACAACGGTTCTTATATTCAGTTTCAGTTCTCTATGCAAAACCATCAGGATTTAGACATAAGTTATGCTACCCGTGGTACTGCTTCTGGGTTTGATACTCAAACGTGGTCTTGGAGTACAGACGGAACTAATTTTACAGATTTTGAAACTGTTACTGGAACTAATGTTACGTCTTACTACCTTGTAGAAGTTGATGGGCCATCTCAATTAAGCGGGGCTGCAACGGCTTATCTTAGAGTAACTTTTGATGGAGCAACCACATCAACCGGTAACAACCGTATGGACAATATCAAATTTACCGGAGGCACTCTTAGCACCAGTGATTTTGACAGAACTGGAGTGAGCATCTATCCAAACCCTGTGAGAAGCGGCGGTGTTGTCACAATAAATACCAACAACAGCCAGCCACTTCGTGTAACTGTTTTTGATGTTTTAGGCAAACAGGTGCTTTCAAGAACTATTTCAGACAACACACTTAATGTGTCAAGCCTGAAGGCAGGTATTTATTTGGTTCAGGTAACTGACAATAACAAAACAACTACCAGAAAATTGGTTGTAAACTAATCAATTTTAAGTTTAAAGATTTTAAAAGCTTCCGTAACTTGCGGAAGCTTTTTTATTTGTAAATTATTGTGATGACACTGCAGGACACCATATTCAGTATTAAAACTGAAAGTGATTTTGAATCCAAAGCACTGGAGGTTTTTCACTTTCAGTTTGAAAACAATCGGGTGTACCGCTCTTATTGCGATTTACTTTATGTGCATCCGGCAGATGTTAAATCAACTTCTCAAATTCCATTTCTTCCCATCGGGTTTTTTAAAACCAGAAAAGTGGTTTCAACCGTTAACGACCCGCATATCATTTTTACAAGTAGCGGGACAACAGGAACTCAGGTGAGCAAACATTATGTGACTGACCTAAAACTTTACGAAGATAGTTTCACTAAGTCATTTGAGCATTTTTACGGGTCAATTGAAAATTATGTGGTGTTGGGCTTACTGCCTTCTTATCTTGAGCGCGAAGGGTCGTCATTGATTTATATGGTCAATCAATTTATTCAGAAAAGTAAGTTTCGCGAAAGCGGTTTCTATTTGAATCAATTGAACGAACTGGCCGAAATGCTTAAAACTTTAGACCACTCCGGTAAAAAAGTGTTGCTGATTGGCGTTTCCTTTGCTTTACTTGATTTGGTTGATAAATATAAGTTTTCACTAAAAAACACCATCGTTATGGAAACCGGCGGCATGAAAGGCAGGCGCAAAGAACTAATCAGAACTGAATTACACGACCAATTAAAGCAAGGGTTTGGGGTTTCAAAAATTCACAGCGAATACGGAATGACTGAATTGCTGTCACAAGCTTATTCCAAAGGCGATGGTATCTTTAACTGCCCGCCCTGGATGAAAGTATTCACGAGAGACACAGAAGACCCGCTTTCCATCGTTTT
>NZ_JCBCCK010000245.1:0-5268 GCF_059864935.1 Planktosalinus sp. | reverse complement strand
CATAAGTTTGAACAATATTTAGATCAGACCAGGTGGCACCATCATCAGTTGATACAACCACTTGAACATAATGACTACCCATTGTAGTCACGGGGCTTGTACCTGACCACGGAATAACAGATACATCAAAGCGCAACTCAGGCTCAATGGCTGAATCGAGGTCGATGGAATGTGAAATTAGCCAGGCAGTGCTGCTTCCTGAGGATGTATAAAGGTTAATATATGCAGCAGTTCCGTTCGGATGTGTTCCATTATCATTATAATTTTGGGCACCCCAACCACCATCTGCAACTGTTACGGTTGTTGACGCAGTTAAACTTCCGGTCCCTTCAGACCAACAAGGCATGTTGACGTTAGTATTATAATTAAAAGTTGCATTCCCAAAATCCTCCATAGAAGTTGGGACTGTAGTTGCACCGCAAGCAGTAGTAAAACTAAATGGACCAACCCAAGGACTAAAATCACCTCCACCGCAATCACTTCTTACATAAAAATGATATGAGGTATTAGAGTTCAAACCTGATATTGGGTAAGATGCAGTAGTTAATCCAGAAACTGTAGGCGTACCGGTGGGTGAAAACCCGGCTGCACCCCATTCAATGTCCCAAGTGGTAGCTGTTCCATTTTCTGTCCATCCCAAATCAGCAGAAGTTGACGTGATACTTGTTGCGACAAGATTAGATGGAGGAATACAAGTTGGGGTTTCATAAACCGAAATATCATCCAATGAAATATACCAGGGAGTGGAGTTTATTTTTCCTTTGATTCCAATATAATAAACTCCTGTACTCGCAGGCGTAAACATATCTGAAAATAGTTGATACGGCCCATTTACCAGACCAGTTTCTGGCACTATTACATTAACCATATCTATAGAAGACGCTGATGTTCCATAACTTACAGTAAGACTTGCATTAGTTGCGGTTGCACCATCTTGTCTTGCATACGCATCAAATGTATAGCTTGTTCCAGCGGTTAATTCAATAGGGATAAATAACCAGTCTTCATTACCATACCTGAGTGTGGCATTCCAGTTTCCGGTCCGCGGTGCCCGATTGTATGTTGTTTCTGTATTATTTGCAGTCCAAACTTGAACGCCTGTTATTGATTCCTGAGAAAGACATCCTTCTACAATGGTATTATGTGTATATCCGGTTTCAAAACCTTCAAAATAAGGAATTGTATAGGGTAGGCATAAAGTACTAAAAGTATAAGGGTCTGACCAAGTACTTAAATCACCTCCTCCACAATCTGCTCTTACATAAAAGTCATACTCAGTTCCATCTAATAGGCCACTCAGTGGATAGGGGTTGGTGGTTACTCCTGCGATTGTTGGATTACCGGTGGGTGTAAACCCGACTGCACCCCATTCAATGTCCCAGGTGGTAGCTGTTCCATTTTCTGTCCAGCTTAAATCTACAGTTGTTTGAGTAATGTTTGAAGCAGTTAAACCGGAAGGTTGAGGACAAGTAATCGTCAAGCCAATATAAAAATTATCAAAAGCCATGTCCCAGTCTTGAGATACCCAGTTCCCTGTAATTTTAAATACAACATCCTGACCTGCATATGCAGTTAACGGATAGTTTTTTGATTGCCATCCCGCAACTCCGTCATTTGCTACCGTTTCCAAAACAGAATAAGTTGTGCCATAATCTGTTGAAATTTCAACTACAAAATCACCGGACCCTGCCGCAGGAGGACCATAGGGTGAAGAAAAAAGTGCTACCATATAGTCGAAACTTAAAATCATGTTCGCAGTTACAGGACCAATAGCTGATGATCTAAACGAACTGCCTGATGTACCTGTGGTATATATATTTTTATAAATATTATTACCGGGATTACCTGTCACTCCTCTGGTGGAACCAATAATCCATCCGGTTGTGTTCCATCCTGCAGGAGTTGTGGTGGTTGCAAAACCTTCTGTAAATGGAGGTGCAACCAATAAAGGTGTTGTGAAAGTAAATGGACCTGCCCAGGCACTTAAGCCATTAGCTCCACAGTTTGCCCTTACATAAAAGCTGTAAGCTGTATTTTGAGAAAGACCGGTGGCAGAAGTTGTCACAACACCGGTACCCACAGTACCTGTGGCAACTGCAGTGCCAGGATCAGCAGTAGCTCCAGAAGCCATTACCACCCATTCATAACCTCCTGTTTCTGTAGCAGAAGCTGTCCAGTTAAATGTGGCTGAATTATTCGTAATATTTGTCGCCGTTAAGGCAGTAGGAGCTACACAAGAGGGTGTCGCTTCATAAACCACATCATCCCAATAATGAGAGACTGTAGATATACCGGGATTCCTGATCGCTAATCTTGCGCCGGAAGGTACAGAATTTGGAATCGGAATTATTGTTTCCAGACCGTAAGCTATATTAGTTGCGTTTACAGTCTGAATATTGACAAAAGTAGCTGCAGAGGTTGCATCTGTCATATAGCCAACTTCTAAATGACCTGTACCAGAACCGACTCTTGTTTTAAACTTTAAACGGTGTGTTCCTGCGCTTATATTACTGAATTCAGGCAAAATAACAAATGTCTGGTTTGCCGGAGCCGAAGAGTACTGATAAATATTACGTGTACCTGAAGCAGGTGATGTACTGCTTATGGTCTGTGAACCTGTTCCTATAATTAATCGGTTCCAGCAGTTTGGAACAATATTTCCTGTTCCATAGGAATCAAAATTCTCGCTCAGGCTGGTAAAAGCTACACATAAGGTTGTAAAGTTAAAAGGCCCTGCCCAGGCACTTAAATCACCACCTCCACAATCTGCACGCACATAAAAATCATATGAAGTACTTGCCGTTAACCCTGTAAGTGGGTATGGGTTTGTAGTAACACCTGCTATAGTAGGCGTGCCGCTGGGTGTAAACCCTGATGCACCCCATTCAATGTCCCAGGTGGTTGCCGTTCCGTTTTCTGTCCATCCTAAGTCTGCTGTTGTTGTGGTTATAGCAGATGCAGATAAGCCTGATGGCTCAAGACAAGTTGGAGCCTCAATAATAGTTACTACTATATTTGACCAGTTAGCACTTGAACCCGACCAAGATTGATTGAGTGTAATGGACATTGTTCCATCTACAGTTGGATCGTAAGATGCAGTAAATGACCCCGAAAAAGTAAGGGTTGTAGCGTTGCCATTACTAGCCCCTCCGGTAGTAGGAGGATCAATGAGTACCGACCCTGCAGTTGTTGTCATTGTTAGATCAGCTTCACTAGAATAGGGACCACCTCCGGCTTCTACCCAATCTGCAGTTACAGTAAACTCACTGTAAAGACCTGCCGGAGCTCCGGCGGTGTTTGCCGCATCATTGATTACAAGCGTTTCAGGTGATCCCTGGGTTACCAATACCGGTCCGGTAACTGCAGGAAAATTATGCTGGGCATAAACACCATAACTTGAAGCCAAAATGGCAACAAGCAGAAAAATAATTTTTTTCATAATATGTTAATTTAGTTAGACGTTTTCCCAAAAAAAGTGACATCTTAATTGGTTAGTTTATTTTGGGAAATTTATAATTGTTATTAGCTACTAAATATAGTTAAAAAAGATGTTAAAAAAACAAGCAGATTTTTTTTTATATCTTAAATCGTTCAAAGTATTTTGTACTATATACAAAACAAGTTTTTATTCTTTTTTTAAGGATAATAGAGATAGAAATAATTTAATAATTTAACATAATTTGTCTTTTCTGAAGCCTTTCTTTAAAGTACTTTTTTTAACCCCCTCTGCCTGACAGGCTTTGTAATTAATGGAGTTCCCATTTTTAAAATAAGTATTGGCCACAAAAAAAGCTGCCCTTTCGGACAGCTTCTTTATTAAAAATGAATTTAAAATTGTAAACCTAATGAAAGGTTATTTTTTAATCAACCTGAAGATACCTGTCTTTCCGGTTGAAGTGGTTACTTGAATCAAGTAAGGACCTGACGCAAAGTTTGAAACATCGATTTGAGTCTCTAAGCTTCCTACTCTTTGTTCGATCAACTTCTGACCGGTCAAGCTGAATATGACAACTTTTTCAATTTCAATTTGACCAGAGATATTCAACACATCACCCATGGGGTTTGGATAAAAGGCAATACTGCTGAAATCAAAGTCGTTTACACTTAAAACATCTGTAGTAAATGCAAACGGACCTTCCCAATCGCTCATTCCATCAGGATCACAATCAGTTCTTACATAAAAGTCGTAATCGGTTTCTGCAGTAAGACCTGTTACAGTTACTGAAGTAACACCTGTTGCAACAGTGCCGGAAGCAACGGATGGATCAACCAAAGGATCATCACCTGAGTTGAATACCGCCCATTCATAACCATTGGTTTCTGTAGCAGAAGCTGTCCAGGAGAATTCAGCTGTTGTAGCTTCTACAGTGCCAAGTGTTACAGCGGTTGGCATATCACATACAAACACGATATCTGTTGTAACTGCTACCATTATTGAGTCACTTATAAATAAAGTAGTTTGATCACAAACAGATACAAGGTACAAATCGTAATCTGTACCGGGTGTAAGCCCTGTAATCATGGCTGAAGTTGAAGTAGCTCCGGGAACAAAATCCTCATCAACCGAAGGGTCAACAAAAGGATCGTCACCCGAGTTCATCAATCTCCAGAAATAACCTTCCACATCGCTGATGTCTGTTGGAGGTGTCCATGAGAAATCAATGGTAGTATCTGTAACGGCATCTATGGTAAGTGCTGAAGGAGCAGGACAAATTGCAACACCTTCTTCGATCATCACATCATCGATTACATTGGCACGCCCCCAGTTGTTTATTCCTTCAAAAGCAAGCTGATAGGTAGCTGTTGGATTAGGCAACGACAGCGTTTCCTGTGTCCAAGTTGCTACGTTCTGGGTATAATGTGCTATTTGTACCCAAGGATCGATATCGCTTTCGCGGTAATAAACCTTCAGCTCGTTTTGATCGCCTGCCCAAACTTCTTGTCCGTAGTAGAAAGAAAGCTCAGGATTACCCAATCCGGAAAGATCAAACACCGGGCTTACCAGTTTGGTAATGGGGTTGTTGGTGCCGGATTGACTTATAAAGCGTGCGTTTTGCGTCCCGCTAAAGGCCGTTGTAATGGCACCACCGGAGGAACCCGTTACAAACGTCCAGTCGGAAGTGCCCACTTCGTAAATTTGTGTCCAACAACCAAGCGTTGCACTAGAAGCTTCAAAATCTTCTAAGAAAGGGAAGGTGTTGACCACCTGACAGCTTACAACAGTTGTAAAGTTCAATGGACCTGCCCAAACACTTAAATTACCACTAC
>NZ_JCBCCK010000037.1:0-14161 GCF_059864935.1 Planktosalinus sp. | reverse complement strand
GAAGGCAAACTCACCACCCGCAGTTGGGAAGATAAAGAAGGCAACAAACGCTTTATCACTGAAGTGGTATGCAACGAGTTGTTGTTAATGGGAAAATAAATAAAATTCCATTTTTCAAGTACTAAATTCCAAACAGGTTTCATCACCGTTTGGAATTTGGTGCTTGTAGTTTGGTGCTTTTCAATCTTCTAAATCATAACTTCAAATAAAACTTCTTCACCAACTCCTTAAATTCATCAGTATAATTATGACGGCTGATTTCAAGAATAAGTTCTTGCTCTTCAATGGGCTTTTCATTGAATGAAAAGTGCAACAAACTGCGTTTTATGGGAGCGTTTTCTGTGCCTTGCACCCGGGTGACGCGGTTTATAAAAAGTGATTTCGCTTTCGCAAAATCGATAAAATGCTCTTCTTCCGCAAAAGGAATTACTACCGCGAGTTCACCATTTTCAGATAGCAATTGTGAGGCGTAGTTAATCAAATCTTCAAACGGAAGGCTATCATAAAAACGGGCTTTTTTTCTGTTTTCGGGAAGATAGACTTCTCTATCGTTAGGAACAAAGTATGGCGGATTGGAAACAATTAAATCATATTTTTCGTCTTCCGGTTCGTCAGCAAATTCATCCAGCGAAGCATGAAAACAAAACAGCCGGTCTGCCCAGGGGCAGTTTTCAAAATTTTCGGCACACTGCTCATAAGCATCCTCGTCAATTTCAATGGCATCAATTTGTGCGACGTCACTGCGCTGTGCCAGCATCAAGGCAATCAAACCCGTTCCGGCACCAATATCGAGTATGGATTGGGGATTGTTTTTCAAAGAAGTCCACGCACCCAGCAACACTCCATCTGTACCCACTTTCATGGCACAGCGGTCTTGTTCAACAGTGAATTGTTTGAATTTAAAACTCATTGAAGTTTGAAATTTGGCGCTTGAAACTTTGAACTTTGAACTTTAAATATACAAATCTATCAACCCCGCCGGAGTATCCAAAAGCAGGATTTTATTTTTCTTATCCACTTTTTTGATAAAATCATCATTCACTGGAATCAAAATTTGCTTGCCCTCGCGTTCAATTTCAAAAAGTGCCTGAGCGGCGCTGTCGTTGACCCCTTTTACAATGCCTATTTTTCCAAAGGTGACATCTTCGGCAGTAAAGCCTATGATTTCGTGGTAGTAAAACTGATCGTCGTCCAGTTCGGGGAGAAAATCTAATGGCAGATATACATCCAGCCCAATAATTTCATCGGCTTTTTCCTCAGAATCTATATCGTCAAAACGCACGCGAAGCAATGTAGATTTGTGCAGCCCACTTTGGTGTATAAAAAAAGGAATCAGGTTGTTGTTATAGTCAACAAGCACTGATTCCAATTCTTTGTAGAGTTCGGGCTCGTCTGTATCCAATTTGATTAAAACTTCCCCTTTAAAGCTGTATTTTCTAACGATTTTTCCGAGATAGAAGCATTCTTCTTTTCGCATCGTTAGAGTGTATTATGCTTTAGTCTCGTCTTTTTTTGGCTCTTCGGCTTCAGAAGTTTCTTCAGCTTTAGGAGCTTCCTCTACAGGAGCTTCTTCGGCCTCAGGTTTCTCTTCAGCTTTTGGAGTTTCCTCTACAGGAGTTTCTTCTTTTTCAGGCGTTTCTACAGTAGCTTCTGTTTCAGGAGCCGCATCCTGAGTTTCCTCAGTGGGTTCTGCAACTTCTTCAGCTACTTCCTCTGCAGTTGCTTCGGCTTCAGCTTCAGCAGCAGCGGCCATACGCCTTTCATTCACGGCTTTTTCAGCAGCAAGCGCGTCAGCTTTCGCTTTAGCATCTGCTTTAGAAAGACCTTCTTTTTTAGCATCGATTCTTCCGGCTTTTTCTTCTAACCAAGCCTGAAATTTTTCTTCCACTTGTTCTTCGGTTAAAGCACCTTTAGCAACACCACCCAAAAGGTGTTTTTTCATCATCACCCCTTTGTAAGACAAAATTGCTCTGGCGGTGTCTGTGGGTTGAGCTCCATTTTGAAGCCATTTTACAGAACCGTCAACATCTAAGTCAATCACTGCAGGGTTAAGGTTTGGATTGTAAGTCCCTAATTTCTCAAGGTATTTACCATCTCTTGGCGCGCGGGCATCGGCGGCCACAATCCAGTAAAAAGGTTTTCCTTTTTTACCGTGTCTTTGTAATCTGATTTTTACAGGCATAGTGTAAATTATTTTTGGGGTACTCGACCCCGGTTTATAATTAAGGGCGCAAAGATACTACAAAATTTGAATTTATAATCTAAAAACGTGTCATTTAGAAATTAAAAGTTTGAAATGAAACATATGAACAACATTGATACAAACCGAAAATGTTCAATGGCAAATTCCATCTGACCTATAAAACAATAAAAAAGAACAGATGAATCCGAAGATTTTTTATTAGGTTTGTAACCCTACATAAGGAAATTGTTTTTCCTGCGTTATAAAAATATAAATTTACATACTTGATATGAGAACCTTTATGCTATTATTTTTTGCCTCTTTTGCCCTTATAAGCTGCGAAGACGTTCAAACCAACAGTCCTGCACTACAGGCAGAGCTCAATGGTGTGCTTTACAGGGCAACTGATGTAAGAGCAGAAATCAAAGAAAATGGTAATTTGATAATCCAAGGCATTTCAGATACTGAAAGCTTAACAATCACCCTGTCCGGATCATCGGAGGGGGTTTATATCTTAGGTGGTCAAGGCACAAACCGAGCTGTTTTCCAAGACTTTTTTGGGTCTGTTTATACCACAAGACCTTTTGGGGATGGACAAGTTGTCATTCAAAGCAATGAAAACAATGAATTTACAGGAACGTTTAAGTTTAACGCCTATAGATTTGGATTAGACACGCTCAATGTTCAAAAAGGCTTTTTTCACAAAGCACCAATTATTGCCGGGTCAATTGAAGATCCCATAGCTGCAAACCTCTTAACCGCCGTAGTTGACGGGGAAAATTTTACAGCGGCACAATTTGTGGTTCTCAATGAATTAGGAGAAATTCTAATAAATGGTGCTTCAACAAACGGCACTGCAATAGGCCTTGTGTTTCCTGACACTATCACTGTAGGGGGATACACAATTGAAGATGATGGAGATGATATTTCTTTAATTTATCTTTCTGGTGATGATCCTGAAGGACTGAGTGGTACATTGGTTATAAATTCCCATGATACAGTGGAAAAAATAGTTTCCGGTACTTTTGAATTTGAAACTGCAGACCATATCATAACAGAGGGTCAGTTTATCATAAGTTATTAACCTAAATAAGCATCCATAGCAAACGCCCGGGATTTAACATGTCCGGCGTTTTTTTTATTATTGTTAATAAATAAACTTTCATGTCAGGGGAAAGAATTTGTATTTTTAAACTTTCATTTCCTTTCCAAAAAAACCCTGAACTATGTATCTTATTTTCGATACCGAAACTACCGGATTACCCAAAAATTACAACGCACCCATATCTGATACCGATAACTGGCCACGCTGTATCCAGATTGCCTGGCAGCTTCACGATGCTATGGGCAACCTCTTGGAAAGTCAGGATTTTTTGATAAAACCAGACGGCTTTAATATTCCTTTTGATGCTGAAAAAATACACGGTATCTCTACCGAATTGGCTGAAAAAAAAGGTGTCCCTCTTGACGAAATGCTCACACTTTTTAACGAAGCATTAGGCAAAACTAAATTTATCGTCGGCCAAAATGTAGGCTTTGACATCAACATTCTGGGTGCTGAGTATTTCCGAAAAAACACTCACACCAAACTAACAGAATTTCCGGTACTTGACACTTGTACAGAACATACGGCAAACCTGTGTCAAATTCCCGGTGGACGGGGCGGAAAATTTAAACTCCCCACACTTACTGAGTTACACGAGCACCTTTTTAATGAACCTTTTTTTGAAGCGCATAACGCCACCGCCGATGTGGAAGCCACCACACGCTGTTTTCTGGAACTCATCAGAAGAAAAGAGTTTAATCACAAAGAACTGGACGTTCAACCTGATTATTTTGAACAATTCTCTGAAGCCAACCCCAAGCCCATTCAGCTTATTGGGCTGAAGCACATCAATCTCAAAAAAGCTTCAGAAAAAATTAGGAAAGAAATTGAAAAAATTTCCGGCGAAGACATTTCGCAAGATGAAATCAAACAAAACATCGCCGATTTAAAAGAAGTTCCATTTGCGCATTTGCACAACCACTCCCAGTTTTCGATACTACAGTCCACTTCAAGCACTGCAGATTTGGTGAAAGCCACAGCAGAAAACAATATGCCCGCTGTAGCAATTACTGATACCGGAAATATGATGGGGGCCTTTCATTTTGTACAGGCTGTGGCCAACCAAAATGCAAAAGCCAAACAAAAGGCACAAGAATCCGATGAGGAACCACAACTCATAAAACCCATTGTGGGCAGTGAATTTTTTGTTTGTGAAGACCATAAAAATAAGACTGCCAAAGACAACGGCTATTTAGTTGTTTTTCTTGCTAAAAACAAAAAAGGCTATCACAACCTGGCAAAAATGTCCTCCATCTCCTATACGGAAGGTTTTTATTATGTACCCCGTATAGACAAGGAAATAATTGAAAAATACAAAGAAGACTTAATCGTGCTTACCGGAAGTTTGTATGGTGAAGTCCCTTCAAAAATATTGAATGTAGGCGAAAATCAGGCAGAAGATGCCTTGTTGTGGTGGAAAGCCCAATTTGGTGATGACTTATACATTGAGTTGATGCGCCATAAGCAGGAAGATGAAGAACGCGTAAATCCGGTGCTCATCGAGTTTGCGAAAAAGCACAACATCAAAATTGTCGCTACAAACAATACTTACTATATCAAGCAGGAAGACGCCAATGCCCACGATATTCTCTTGTGTGTAAAAGACGGCGAAAAACAAGGAACCCCCATTGGTCGTGGTCGCGGTTACAGATACGGGCTTCCCAATCAGGAATATTACTTTAAGAGTACCGAAGAAATGAAGGCGCTGTTCAAAGACATTCCCGAAGCCATTTTCAACGTCAAAGAGGTTATTGACAAAGTGGAAGTTTACACACTTGCACGAGAAGTGCTGCTTCCCAATTTTGAAATCCCTGCTGAATTTATTCAGGAAAACGACCCCAAGGGGAAATTGGGAGAAAACGCTTACTTGAAACACCTCACCTATGAAGGTGCAAAAAAACGCTATAAAGACTTAATACCTGAGATTACAGAACGCCTTGATTTTGAGCTGGATGTCATCGCAGAAAGTGGTTATCCCGGTTATTTTCTAATTGTTCAGGATCTGATTGCTGAAGCGCGGAAAATGGGAGTTTCTGTTGGTCCTGGCCGGGGTTCAGCCGCCGGTTCTGCCGTTGCCTATTGCTTGGGAATCACAAACATTGACCCCATTGAATATGACTTACTTTTTGAGCGTTTCCTAAACCCGGACAGGGTGAGTATGCCTGATATCGATATCGACTTTGACGATGAAGGCCGAAGCAAAGTGATGGATTATGTCATCAATAAATATGGAGCCAATCAGGTGGCGCAAATCACAACTTATGGCACTATGGGTGGAAAATCAGCCATCAGGGATACGGCCCGCGTACTCGACTTGCCTCTTAGCGATGCCGACAGGTTGGCCAAATTAATGCCACAAATGTCAAAACTGAACAAAGTTTTTAGCTACAGCGAAAGCGAACTAAAAGCCGCTTTTAGGTCTGAAGATTATGAAAAAGTAAAAGAATTACTGTTTATTTCAAACGGAAATGACCTTCAGGCGCAAACCATCAATCAGGCAAAAATTCTTGAAGGCTCGGTTAGAAATACCGGAATTCACGCCTGTGGGGTGATCATTACTCCGGGTGATATCACCAATTATGTTCCGGTGGCAACAGCCAAAGATTCAGACCTCTA
This sequence comes from Planktosalinus sp., assembly GCF_059864935.1. Classification (NCBI taxonomy): domain Bacteria; kingdom Pseudomonadati; phylum Bacteroidota; class Flavobacteriia; order Flavobacteriales; family Flavobacteriaceae; genus Planktosalinus; species Planktosalinus sp. Next base: position 8,258 of record NZ_JCBCCK010000037.1, on the reverse strand, counting down.
TGTCACCCAGTTTGACAACTCGGTAGTGGAAAGTGCCGGCTTGCTGAAAATGGACTTTTTGGGACTAAAAAACCTTACCATTATTAAAGATGCTGTCGCATTAATCAAACTCAAACACAACATTGATCTTGACCCCGACACATTTCCTCTTGATGACGAAAAAACATTTGAACTTTTTCAGCGTGGCGAAACGGTAGCTACATTCCAGTATGAATCTGCCGGAATGCAAAAGTATATGCGCGATCTCAAACCCACTGTTTTTGCTGACCTTATAGCGATGAACGCGCTTTACCGTCCGGGCCCCATTGAATACATCCCCAGCTTTATCAGAAGGAAAAACGGCGAAGAAGAAATCACTTATGACCTTCCGGTAATGGAAAAATACCTGAAAGAAACTTACGGGATCACGGTCTATCAGGAGCAGGTGATGTTGCTTTCTCAGGAACTTGCCGGTTTTACCAAAGGTGATGCCGACGTGCTTCGGAAAGCGATGGGGAAAAAGATATTTTCAGTACTTGAAAAAATGAAACCCAAATTTCTGGAAGGCGGCAATGCAAATGGCCATCCTGTTGATATTTTGGAAAAAATTTGGAAAGACTGGGAAGCTTTCGCCAGTTATGCGTTTAACAAATCACATTCCACCTGTTATGCGTGGATTGGTTATCAAACAGCCTACTTGAAAGCAAACTACCCCGCTGAATATATGGCAGCAGTGCTTTCAAACAATATGAGCGACATCAAGGAAGTTTCCAAGTTTATGGAAGAATGCAAGCGTATGGGACTTTCCGTTTTAAGCCCTGATGTGAATGAATCCTATTATAAATTTACTGTAAATGATCAAGGTGCCATCCGTTTTGGGATGGGTGCTGTGAAAGGTGTGGGTGGAAACGCAGTTGCCACTATAGTCGAAAACAGAAAAGACGGCAAATACAAATCGGTTTTTGATTTGGCCAAACGCATCGACTTGCGCGCTGCCAACAAAAAAGCCTTTGAAAACCTGGCCCTTGCCGGCGGCTTTGACAGTTTTGACACCCACCGAGCCCAGTATTTCCACGACGATGGCGATGGAACCCTATTTCTTGAAAAGGTATTACGCTATGCAGCTAAATACCAGGAAAACCTCAACTCATCACAAATCAGCCTTTTTGGCGAAGCCAGCGAAGTACAGTTTCCCGAGCCGGAAGTCCCGCCCTGTGAAGAGTGGGGCACCATGCAAAAGCTTAAACAGGAAAAAGAAGTGGTGGGTATATATATTTCAGGACATCCGCTGGATGATTTTAAAACCGAAATCAAAACCTTCTGCAGAAACAAAGTAGGCGACTTCAATCAACTGGAAAATTTTATAAACAAAGAACTCATTTTTGGCGGTGTAATCACCGATGTTCAACATAGAGTTACCAAAAACGGCAAAAACTGGGCAACATTTATTCTTGAAGACTATGAAGATTCTTTTGAATTCAGGATGTTTGGCGAGGAATATTTAAAATTCAGGCACTTGCTAATGATCAATGGGTTTATATTTTGCAGGGTGTTTATAAAAGAAGGTTGGATCAACAAAAACACAGGAGAGAAAACTGACCACAGATTACAGTTTAACAGCATACAGCTACTTCAGGATGTACTGGAGAAAAATTCCAAAAAACTAATCATTTCTATGAACCTTAACGAGCTGGAAGAAACCCGGATAGATTTATTAAAATCATTGCTGAAAGAACATCCCGGCACACATTCCCTGGATTTTTATTTTTATGAAGCCGAAGAAAACATCAAACTGCAAACCAAAAGCAGGAAACACAAAATAAAAATCTCACAGGAATTGCTTGGCGCATTGGAAAAACAAAACTTCTATTACATTCTCAATTGATTATAATTATAACTGATGTTTTTATAACCAAAAGTAATCCGGCATACCCGTTGGGTGATAAAAATTAACTAATTTTGTATCCTAATTTAACACTACACATTATGGCATTAGAAATAACAGATGCAACGTTTGAAGAAACCGTTCTAAAAAGTGACAAACCGGTTCTTGTAGATTTCTGGGCAGCTTGGTGTGGCCCTTGCAGAATGGTGGGGCCTATCATTGAAGAAATCAGTAAAGACTATGAAGGCAAAGCCGTTGTTGGCAAAGTTGATGTTGACAGCAACCAGGAATTTGCAGCAAAATACGGTGTGAGAAACATCCCTACAGTTTTGGTATTCCAAAACGGGGAAGTTGTGGGCCGTCAGGTTGGCGTTGCCCCAAAAAGCACCTATGCTGAAGCAATTGATGCTCTTTTATAATAAATAATTCACAAATTAATTGAAAAGGTTTAGCGTGTTGTTAAACCTTTTTTTATTTTTAGTCAAAATTTAAACTACTATGAGTAAACCAAATAAAGTTCAGGAAAAAATTGACGCCAAGCTGCTTGAAGAAAGAAAAGTGTTTTTATGGGGTCAGGTTGATGACAGGTCGGCAAAACACGTGATTGATCGTTTGTTGTATCTGGACTCCCTTGAGAAAAAAGACATTCACCTGTTCATCAACAGTCCGGGTGGCTATGTAACCTCCGGATTTGCTATTTATGACTGTATGCAATCACTTAAAAGTGACGTTTCTACCATTTGCACCGGTTTTGCGGCTTCTATGGGTTCAATTCTCCTTTCAGCCGGAGCCAAAGGGAAGCGTTTTATACAGCCAAACGCCAGGGTGATGATCCACCAGCCCAGCGGTGGCGCAAGGGGTCAAGCCAGTGACATTGAAATTACTGCCCAGGAAATTTTAAAAACCAAAGAACTCAGTGCTAAAATCCTTGCTGAAAATTGCGGTCAAAAAGTCGAAAAAATCCTGAAAGACTTCAACCGCGACCACTGGATGGACGCCAAAGAGTCGGTGGATTATGGTATTGTAGATAAAGTAATTTAATTAACCCAAACCTTGAAGGGTTTTGAACCCTTCAAGGGATAGTGGGAAACATATGGACATACAAGCTCAAATCAACGAAATAACAGGTTTTAAAAACTTGGAACTCCTCGCCACACAAGTGGTGGAAGGTTTTATTTCGGGTTTGCACAAGAGTCCGTTTCACGGGTTTTCTTCAGAATTTGCTGAACATAAAGTCTATAATTCCGGTGAAAGCACAAAACACATCGACTGGAAGCTGTATGCCAGAACCGATAAGCTTTTTACCAAGCGTTATGAGGAAGAAACCAACCTGAGGTGTCACCTGATTGTTGACAACTCCACCTCAATGCACTATCCGGAAATGAAAACATTTTCGATAGACAAGTTGAACAAAATTGCATTTTCGGCTCTGGCAAGCGGTGCCATAATGAACCTGCTCAAACGACAACGGGATGCAGTGGGCATAAGCATTTATTCAAATGAATATGAATTTTATGCCCCCGAAAAAGGAAGCGAGCGCCATCACCAAATGATTTTGGACAAGCTGAATGAAGCCGTTGTCACGAAATCAAAGGATAAAAAAACGCAGACCTATCAGTTTTTACATCTTATTGCCGAAAAAATGAAACGCCGTTCACTGGTGTTTTTATTTTCAGATATGTTTCAGGACAACCTGGAGGAAGAAAAACTGTTTGAAGCCCTTCAGCATTTAAAATACAACAAACACGAGGTCATCCTTTTTCATACTATAGATAAAAGCAAAGAACTCAGTTTTGATTATGACAACAAACCCAGAAAATTTGTGGATGTTGAAACCGGCGACTTTTTAAATGTGTACCCTGACACCATCAAGGAAAATTATGAAAAAGCCGTTGCGAGCTACTTTAAAGCCTTAAAACTCAAGTGCGCCCAATACCGTATCAAATATGTGGAAGCCGATATCAACGCGGGCTTTTCAAAAATTTTGACAACCTATTTGATTGAGAGGCAAAAGTTCACTTAAGGAAAGAATCTTTTTTTAAAAATAGTTTGTGTAAACTAAATTTGGACGTATATTTGCCGTCGCTAAGAATCAAACAGTCCTGTTTTTTCTAGCACGTTCATTAACAATTGTACAAAATAAAGCAACTTCGGTTGTATCTGACTGTCGTCAGAATATAAATTTATTTTGGTCTGGTAGTTCAGTTGGTTAGAATACCTGCCTGTCACGCAGGGGGTCGCGGGTTCGAGTCCCGTCCAGACCGCAACCTTGATTACAGTCTGTAATCATCAAGAAGTTGTGTTGTCCGCCGTAAGGCGGAAAGGCTTGTAGTAGAGCCGATGAGAAGCTTTTCGCATTTTTGCGTAGAGCTTTTTTTGTTTTTAGTCGTTTCTGCTAAAGAGCAAGTTTTGGATGATTTAAGGTGTACATTAAGGTGTACATCCACTTTTCAAACATCATCCAACTTATGCTTCTTCGGATTTCTTCTAAAATACCGTATGATTGAGGGTGCGGTGATTCCATGTAAAACAATGGAAAACAAAATAATATATGCAGCTATGGAGTAGAGCTCATATTTATTTTCAAAAAGATCTGTTTGCATAAAAGCCCACGAAAGGTAAAACACAGAACCCACTCCCCTGATTCCCAAAAAACTGATGGCGAGTTTGTTTTTAAATGTGTCTTTTATCCCAATGAGCCCAATCATTCCTGCCAAAGGCCTTACGATTAAAACAAAAGCAGCACTGAAAAGTATGCCTTTCCAGTCAGTAACTTCCAGGATCCCATTCATGATCGTCCCCCCAAAAAGAATGATCCAAACCACAATCAGGAGTCGTTCAATCTCATGGCTAAAGTCATGAATTTTCTTTTTGTATTTACCGCTTACATTTTCAGAATAACGAATGCTCAAACCGGCAAAAAAAACCGCCATAAATCCATATCCATGAACCAATTCACTTAACCCGTAAACAGCAAAAGTCAATGAGAGTGCCAAAAAACCATCATAAGTCTTGATGTCTTTCCATTTTTTTAAATGCGTAAGGACATATCCAATTAACCTCCCAAATATTATCCCCACTGCAACACCAATCACAATTTTAAGAAGCAATTTGTCCCAAAACCAATCACTAAAACTGAATGCTGCAAAACTCCCGGCCTGAACGACCATCACGGCAAGATAGGTAAACGGAAAAGCCATACCATCATTTAAGCCCGCTTCTGCGGTAAGGGAAAACCTGATTTTATCCTTCAGCTTATCTTCCCGCTCCGGGTCGTCCAATTGTACATCAGAAGCCAACACCGGGTCAGTAGGTGCTAAAATTGCGGCCAGTAAAAGCGATGCCGGAATACTGAGCGTTAAAAAATAAACCCCCAACAAATAGGCTGAAATCATCGTCAAAGGCATCGTTATGGCAATTAACAATAAAGGTCTTTTCCAGGCTTTAAAACTATAGTTACTTCCAATTTTTAACCCGGCCCCCATTAATGAGATAATGACAATGGCCTCAGAAAAAATCATCATAGCGTTATCACTCCATAGCAATTCTGTCCATCCTAGTGGGACACCAGTCAAATAAAGTAAAATGCCTATTGGCAATAGAATGACCGGCGAACTCACTTTAATTTTTTCTGAAATGGAAGGCAGCCATGCCATAAGTAGCGTAGCAAAACCCAAACTTGCCAAAAGCAAATAATGATCTTTCATACACTTAAAAATAGCATTTTTTTTACAATCCCGATTTTGTTTTTAATAACTTTAGCCTTTCAAGCCATACAAAATGATTTACGATATTATCAAAAACAGACGCGCTGTTTTTCCTGCACAATACAACGATCAACCCATCAGTAAGGACGAAATCCTCAAGGTTTTGGATGCAGCCAACTGGGCACCAACGCACAAACGCACAGAACCCTGGCGTTTTAAAGTCCTTCAGGGAGAAAGCCTGATTAAACTGGGTAATTTTTTATCAGAAAAATACAAGGAAACCACAGATAAATTTTCAGAGTTTCAATACAACAAACTCAAAGAAAACCCAACAAGAGCCTCTTGTATCATTGCTATCTGTATGCAACGCGACCCCAAAGAGTCCATACCCGAATGGGAAGAAATCGCATCCACCGCAATGGCTGTTCAAAATATGTGGTTGCTATGTACTGAAATGAATATTGGAGCCTACTGGAGTTCACCGGGATTGATTAAACATATGCACGAGTTTTTTGATTTCGCTCAAGGCGAAAAATGTCTCGGCTTTTTCTATATGGGAAATTATGATGAAGAATTGCAGCAAGGCTTTCGCAAAAGCAGTATAGAGGATAAAACCGTATGGCTTTAAAAGAGCACATCACTATATGCCCATACTTTATAGATAAATAATACCAGATAAATAAAAGTCGCCATAAGCTTCATAAATATTGAAGCCAGAAATCCCACAAACGATCCAAAAGCAGCTCTTAACGCATTTTTTCGGGTTTTTGTGTTTATTAGTTCCCCAAAAAAAGCCCCGACAAAAGGCCCGATTATAAAACCAAAGGGCGGAAAAAACAAACCGGCGAGGAGTCCAAGTGTTGCCCCTATCATTCCAAATCGACTGCCACCAAAACGTTTGGTGCCCATGGCTGGAATGATATAATCCAATAGATAAAGCAAAGCAGCTATAACAAAAGTAACGGAAAGAAAAACCCAGTCAAAAGGAACCGAAGGCACTAGATAAATCATCAACAAACCCAACCAACTGATGGGCACCCCCGGCAACACCGGCAATATACTTCCCAAAATACCCACGAGCATTAAAATAAAACCAAGAAGAATAAGAAATAAGTCCATTAGTTTTTTTAGATTAGTTAAACTTAGTATCATTAAGTTACAGTTATTCTAAACTTCTTTAATTGATTTTAACAACTTCTTCATTTTTTGTAAAACTTTCTTTCTTAATTTTATACAATCAAAGAAGTCAATTTATGCAGAAAGCAACTAAAAATCGCAAAGACCCGGCAGCCTCAGTGCCCCTTTTTAAAAATCCGATACTTGAAAAGTTATCCCATACACACATTGCAGCTCCATTGACTGTTTTTACAGTAATTGCAACAGTTTTATTTTATTATGGAGTAGTTGAAAAAGGCTTTCAGTTGCCTTTTATGATTGTTTTGTTTTTGCTTGGATTTTTGTTTTTCACTTTGGTGGAATACCTCATGCACCGTTATCTGTACCACATTGAACCCACAACCGAACGCCGTAAAAAAATGGCCTACACCATGCACGGCGTCCACCACGATTACCCCAAAGACAAATCGCGTCTGGCAATGCCCCCCGTGTTGAGTTTGATTATAGCCACAGTCTTTTTTGTAATTTACCGCGCCGTAATGGGCAATTACGCCTTTGGATTCCTTTCCGGTTTCCTGATGGGTTATACGGCTTATCTCGCAATTCATTACTCGGTGCACGCATTTAAAATACCTAAAAACTTTTTAAAAGTGCTGTGGGAACATCATCTCACCCATCATTACCGCGAGACTGACCGTGCTTTTGGAGTGTCATCACCCCTTTGGGATTATGTTTTCAGGACGATGCCCCGAGGCGACTGGAAAAAAGAGAACTCTTAAATCTTTTTATTTATTTCCTTTAAAAAATCGTAATTTTCGTCATTATTCCAGTCGAAATGAAACGCTTTTTACCACTGCTGATAATTTCATTGCTCTGCACTTCCTGTGAAGGTATCATTACTCAAAAAAAATCTTCTGAAGAATTTCTGGAAGAAGAGTTAAAAACCATCAATTGGAATGATGTGGATACCTATCCACTTTTTAAAGGTTGCAACGAAAATGACTCCAAAGACAGGCAGAAAAAATGTTTTGAAACCTTCATTCACAATCACATTAACCAGTATCTCAATCAGGAGCAATTGATTAGTGTACTTCCAATTGCTGATACATTGATGATTTCGCTTCAGTTAACTTCAAAAAGTGAAGTAACTATTTTGGATATTGAAGGCGACTCGCTCACCTTTTCAACCTTTCCGGAACTGAAACAACTCCTTTCCGAAAGTGTACATTCCCTTCCTCAGGCAGCACCGGCATTAAAAAGAGGGGTTCCGGTGAATACACAATTCAAAATGCCTTTGGTCATCAAAACTGAATAACTACAGGATGATTTTGTAGCCTAAGGAAAGGTCAATTGAAAATTCTCCATAAGTGTCAATTCCGGGAGAAACCAAGTCGTTGACACCTAAAGTTAAAAATCCATTTCCTAATTTATAATCCATTCCCAAACCCAACCCAACGGGTGAATTGAATGCTGTACTCTTTAATTCTTGAAGCTCTTCAAAATTATTTTCGTCTCGTGTACTAAAAGTCAATGTAAAAAGTTTGGCTTGGGCAAAAAGGGATAGTTTTTCG
>NZ_JCBCCK010000018.1:0-5614 GCF_059864935.1 Planktosalinus sp. | reverse complement strand
TCGGTTTAGGCCACGAACGTGGGCGCCATAGCTTCCGGCTTCCCTTCTGAAACAAGGTGTATAACCGGTGCACTTTATTGGGAGGTCTTTGGCTTGAAGGATTTCGTCACGAAACATATTGGTCACCGGCACTTCTGCAGTAGGAATAAGGTAAAGATTGTCTCCGGTCACGTGGTACATTTGTCCTTCCTTGTCGGGAAGTTGTCCAGTTCCAAAGCCCGAAGCTTCATTGACCAAATGCGGCACCTGATATTCGGTATAGCCGGCGGTGGTGTTTTTATCGAGGAAGTAGCTGATTAAGGCGCGTTGTAGTTTAGCCCCTTTTCCTTTATAGACCGGAAAACCGGCACCGGTGATTTTATTGCCCAGTTCAAAATCAATGATGTCATATTTTTTGGCAAGTTCCCAGTGGGGGAGTGCGCCATCGGCCAGTTTTGGGATTTCGCCTGCGCGAAAAACTTCTTTGTTGTCGTCTTCACTGCTTCCTGCAGGAACAAGTGCATTGGGAATATTGGGAATATTGTACAACAACTGCTGCAGCTTTTCAACCGCTGCGTTTAAGTCATCCTGAAGGGTTTTGGTTTCTTCTTTGTACTGGGTGGTTTTTTCTTTGAGAGCATTGGCTTCCTGTGCTTTGCCTGACTGAAACAATTGCCCGATTTCTTTGGAGAGTTTGTTGGATTCTGCCAGGATGTTGTCCAGTTTGGCCTGGGTGCTTCTTCTCAGTTCGTCAGTTTTCAATACTTCATCAAAAAGTGGTGCGGCATCGATGTTTCTTTTTTTCAATGCGGCTATATAGGCTGCCTTATTATCGCGTATGTCTGTAACTTGTAGCATAGTGGTGGTTTGAAAGGGCAAAAATACATGAAATTTTGGCAAATGTGGAGTTGTGAGGTTAAAGGTTTATGGGGTGTTGGAGAAGTGTAAATATAGGAGTTAAAAAATTAGGGTGGTATTTTTATTCTATGCCTATCTAAGGATGGAAACGTCTACACAATTATGATACAGTCTTAAATCAGAAATAATATTGAAGTCCAAATTGGAAACCGAAATGTTTCACTTTATCCCGGTCTACAATACCATAAATAAATCGGGTTCCAATTCGATAATTTTGTGCAAACCTGAATCCCACTCCCAGATTCATCCCCATTTCAAAGTCAACTGAATTGGGGGTTTCGTATTCATTATGTCTGTTGTCAGTAATCCTTTGGTTAATTAAAAGCCCTACTTGTGGCCCTATTTCAACATCAAAATGTTCGCTAATCAAGTATTGAATCATTACCGGTATTAATATTAAGGACTCTTTAAGTTCACCTTTATACCTACTAGAAAAGAACGGATCGTTAGGGTCTCCAATATCGAGAGAATTAAATTTTAAAGAAAATTCAGTTACCTGACTTGAAAACAGTAATTCGGGATTAATCCTTACCTTGTCTGAAACACCAAAACTTACAATTCCCCCGACATAAAACCCAATTTTTCCTTTATATTCAATTGGAACCGGGGTTTGTTCCCAATAGTCAGTATAATTCAACCCTGCTTTTAACCCCCATTCTGTTTTAGTTTGGGAGAAACTATCAAAAGAAACCAAAATAAATAGGAACAGGAAAATTAAGTTTAATTTTTTCATAAAATTGTTTGTGATTGTTTATATACACTACACTACTATTCTTTTCATAGCAGACTAATTGGGAAATTAAAGTACAGATATTATTCGATTTTTGTCATTTCAAGTTTTATTCCGCTTTCATCGAGATGAAATATTTTTTTCCCATTGATTTCTGTAATGGAAATCCCCATTATTGAATATCCATCTTTTTGATTTCCAATCTTCACATAATGTTTATTTTGTTCGACTTTCCATTTAGTTCCTTTGGTCATTTCTGTCATCATTCCGAACAATTCAGATTTGGAAGTAGTAGTAAGTTCAAAGTTTCCATTGGGATTAAAAAAGAAAGTAGAATTTTCAAATCCTTCAATTAAAGGGGCTAATTGAGGATTTGTTGGCTTATCAATAAATTTTTCTACTTTCCATTTTCCATAAATTTCCTTTTCATTTAAAGTTTGCCCAAATGAAGTTGAAACTAAGGTCACTAAGCACATTAAAACAAAATATTCCCTCATTTTTTTAATTTTAAATATTTGTAACTTGTCTAACTACGTTCATACGCTTCTCACATAATGCTAATTGAGCAAACTAAAATACAGATTTTATTTCAAAGCTTGCAAATTTATGTGCCGAAGCTAGACTTTGTAGATTGGGTGAGTAGAAGCCATAGCTTATCGCCGGGTTACCCAACGTTTTTTTAATCAGCAATTTGAAAAGTCAGAGGCATTTTATAAGAAACATTAATTGGTTTTCCATCCTTTGTTCCTGGTCGTAAATTCGGCAATAGTCCAATAACTTCGATTGCGTTTTGATTCATAATTTCAGGTCCTCCACTTGCTGTTATATTTATTGGTTTTCCGTTTGTGTCAATTACAAATTCAATCATAATTTTTATTTTTCCTGTTAGTCCAACGTCAGCCGCTAGGTCAGTATTAAATTTTCTAGCTACGTGCATCTGAATATACTTATTTGTACATTCTTTTCTTTTCTCGACATCCCATTTTTCTTTACAGTCAGGTGCAAGTGGTGGATTTTCAGTGTCCTTAAATTCGATTATTTGTGATTCGTCAATTTCTTTTTCAATCAATTCCGTTTTTGAATAATCAATACTTTCTGCTTGTTCTGATTTTGATTCAATAATTTTTGGTGTTGCAGGTTTGTCATCGCTTATTTTTTTCATTTCCAATTGAATCATTGGTAAGACAAAATAGGTTTTACCATTATTTTCTTGAAAAAGAATATGCATCGAAGAAAATCCATCGTTTTCTGTTCCAATTAAGATTTGGTCATTTTTTATTACCCAATTTTGATTGTCAAGAAAGAACAATTCTTTCATTCTGTCGTCTGCTAGTTTTCCAAACTTAATTCTAAAAACTTTATTTCCTTTGAAGTTGAACTTTGAGTTTAAAAAAGCATCTTCGACCATTTTTAAAGTTTCTTTTTGTGGCACTTGTTCAGAATTTGGAATATTAACATTGATTGCTTCCCATTCTCCCATTAATTTTTCATCATTCAGATTTTGTGCATTTACTAATATGCCAAATAGTAAGGTTATTCCTAATATTAATTTTTTTTTCATAATTTTTTTTTCAAATGTTGGGTAACGATTAGGCTATGAGCTGTGGCGTGGATTGAGCAACTAATTTAGCAAACAAAACCCAGACCTGAGGAAAATCCCAAAGGATTTTCCGAGTAGGCGAGTAGAAGCCATTGCTTATAGCTTATGTTGAACTAAACCTAAAGGTAGCTTCAAGCAACTTTCGCTGCCATTCACTACCTTTAGGGTATTCTATTAATTTTCAATTTTAAAATTATGAAAAAAAAACCAAACACTCATTGAAAAAGCCTGTAAATCTGTAAAAGGTTTTGATCTGCTCTACGGCAAACTCCAAAAAGCCATTTCCATTTCCGGCAAGAGCCAAAGCACCCTGACCAATTATGCACGTTGCCTGGCGCGGTTGGCACTCTTCTACAACTGCAACCCCATTGACCTGGACAACGAACAGGTGACCGACTACCTGCACCATTTAAAGTCCCACCGCAGTACCCCATCCGATAGTTTTTTCAAACACACCGTTTATGGGCTTCGCTATGCCTGCAAAGTGTGCGATGTAAAAACCCTGGAAGTGGTATTGCCAAGTATAGAGCGTCCCAAAAAGCTTCCCGTGGTGTTGAGCCGTGAAGAGGTCCAATTACTTTTAAATACCCCAAAGCTGCTCAAACACCGTGTGATGCTTGGCTTGCTCTATGGCTGTGGGCTGCGTTGTGGGGAGGTTCGCAACCTGCAGGTAAAAGACCTGGACTTTAACCGTAAGATGCTGCACATCCGTCAGGGCAAAGGACGAAAGGACCGTTATGTGCCCCTTTGTGATATGCTCATCCGTGGGCTTAAAAAATACCTGGATGCAGAAAAGCCCACCACTTGGTGCTTCAACGGCAATGACAGGGAGGGAAGACCCGTTGCCCTCTCCTCGCGTGGGGTGCAATGGGTGGTGCGACAAGCCCGACAAAGAAGTGGCATCAAAAAAGAAGTCACCACCCACGTGCTTCGCCATACCTATGCCACCCACCTCTTGGAAATGGGCCTGGACATTATGACCCTGAAAGACCTTTTGGGCCACGTCGATATACAAACCACCCTGGTTTACCTGCACGTGAGCCACTTGGACAAGCAACGGGCATTCTCGCCACTGGAAAAACTCTATACAAGGTAAACCGTGCAGCCACGCCATGAAGTGGCACAAGTGCTGGAACGCAACACAGGCCAATTGCACAAACTGATCCATAACAGTTGGCAATTGCGCACCCTCCACGCACTGCGCCGTTGCAGGACCGCGGCATTGGGCGGGCACATAGACCAATGCAACCATACCGCATGTGGTAAACTCCACCTGAGCTACAACAGTTGCCGCAACCGCCACTGCCCCAAATGCCAGGGACATAAACGCCAAGAGTGGATACAGGCACGTGAGGCAGAACTGTTGAATGTGCCATACTTTCATATAGTCTTTACCCTGCCGCAGGAACTCAACAGACTGGCTTTATATGCCCCTAAAGAACTCTACAATATCCTTTTTACCACAGCTTGGGAAGTCATAAATGGTTTTGGGCACAACCACAAGTTCTTGGGTGTCCAGACCGGTATGATCGCCATCCTGCATACCTGGGGGCAGAACCTCTGTTTGCACCCGCACCTGCATTGTATTGTGCCCGGAGGCGGTGTTGCCAAAAGCGGTAAATGGGAACAGGCCAAAAACAAAGGAAAATTCCTTTTTCCGGTCAAGGCGATGAGCAAGGTCTTCCGGGCAAAGATGGTAGCGGCATTAAGAAAACAACCCACAGAGACAATGAACTTTTATGAACAACTTTTTTCCAAAGACTGGGTGGTGTATTGCAAACAACCTTTCTTCGGGCCACAACAAGTGGTTGAATACTTGGGGCGCTACACCCACAAAATAGCCATCTCCAACCACCGCATTAAAAGCCTCGACAAGGACGTGACCTTCACAATGAAAGACTATCGCCATGGGGGCAAAAAAACAATGATGACCTTGAGCGACATAGAGTTCATCCGCAGGTTTGCCCTGCATATATTGCCAAAGGGTTTCGTGAGGATAAGGCATTACGGCATTTTGAGCAGTTGCAGGAAAAAACATATCCTACCGGGATTGCAAAAACTATTGGGAAGACCAAACCTGCCCCGGCAAGGGCAAAGCAAGCACCGTCGTTGTCCTGTTTGTAAAAAAGGGACACTGGTTACCCTATTGGCATTTGACAGCAGGGGGCCACCCAATAACTGGAGGGATAAAATGAAAAAATCGGGTATTTAACATCAACGCAAAAAAAGCGTAAGGCCATACCTATGCCCAAAAAGAAGGAGAAAACATAAAAACAAGGGTTTAGGAATAAAAAAAGGAAACAGTGAAGAAAGAAAACAACAAAGACCAACAAAATATACCTGTAAAAATCAGGATCCCACACAAATTAGTGCGATAAAAGCACGCA
>NZ_JCBCCK010000182.1:0-1219 GCF_059864935.1 Planktosalinus sp. | reverse complement strand
CCCGTAAGGGTTTGCACCGCCACATTGTCAGGCGTTTGCTGCATGTTTTGAGCAACCACTGTCGCTTTGTTTTGTGGTGCTGAAACATTATAATGATACAAAAGTTTAAGTCGATACAAAAAATCACGGGTCTTTAAGTCCAGACCTAGTTCCACATTGGGCCCAAAATACCAATTGGTGCGGGCACTGTTGGAAACATATTCCGACAATCTAACATCTCCAAGTTCTGTTGACCCAGATCCAAAAGAAAGGTCTTCCAAATAATACAAGGCCTCCCAACCCAGCCCAACACTCAAACCCCAACGGTGGTTGAGTGGGTAGATGTATTCTGCAGTTATATTGAATTTGGCATTTTCATAAGGAGAATCACTAAATTCCACTTCAAAATCAAAATCAGCCGGTGTTTCAGCCGCCGGATAAAACTCATTGTAGGTTTCACTATAAAACCTGTAATATACCCCTAATCGAAGACTTAGGTTATTCTTGTGGTAAAAATTCCAATTAAACCCAAAATTAACAGGCTTGGGCGACAAATAATCAACCACCACCCCTTGGGTGGGTTTTCCGGTCACAAACATATAATCAAAGCCCACAGAAGGGCCCCAACCATAGTAAGTGCTAAAAAGTTCTTCAGCCGCAGTGTCGCGGTTGGGTTCCTGAGAAAAACTTAACCCCGTAACCAAAAGTACGGGGATAAGTATCAATTTTAATTTGGTTTTGTTCATTGGTTAGGTTAAAATTAAAAAAAAAGCATTCTTGAGAATCAACTTAATTAAACCGGAGGTCGCCATTGACTTGAGTTGTATTCAATTTTATTGAAAAACGGTATATTACAAAAACGGGGAGATAGGCTTAAGTGCGCGTTCGCTTGTGTGTGTGTGTGTGTGGTTGAGTCATTTAGTTGTGGCTTTCTCTTACTTTGCTATAAAATAAACTTAATAAATTATAGAGTCAGCCAAAGGGGGAACGCCGAGACTCAAGGCCAAATATATATAATTATTTTTTAAACAATCATAAAATATTAAGATTTTTCCTACAAAAATTCAAAAAAAAGGATAAATTACGTGTTTATACTTAATCCAGTTTATTATTCAATTTCCTCAATTTAATTCCCGTAAGCACTTTTTTGGTATAGAGCGGAAAATCTGCATTGAGCAACCAGCCAAAATATCCGGGTTCATTTTCAAGCACATCTTCTACCTTACTTCCCTTGTGTTTT
>NZ_JCBCCK010000170.1:0-1573 GCF_059864935.1 Planktosalinus sp. | reverse complement strand
GCCATAGAAATTGAACTGGTTGATGTGGAAGAACGCGAGTATATGCTGAAAAAAGCCGTGCTGGACATTAAAGACGATTACGATTTCATCATTATAGACTGTGCCCCTTCACTTGGGCTTTTAACGCTCAATGCACTCACGGCAGCCGACTCAGTTTTAATCCCTATACAGTGTGAATATTTTGCTCTCGAAGGTCTTGGAAAATTACTCAACACCATCAAAAGCGTTCAAAAAATTCACAATGCAGATTTGGATATAGAAGGCTTGCTGCTCACGATGTATGACTCGCGTTTGCGCCTGTCAAATCAAGTGGTTGACGAAGTAAAAAAACACTTCAGTGAAATGGTTTTTAAAACAATCATTCAACGAAATGTGCGTTTAAGTGAAGCACCCAGTTATGGTGAAAGTATTATTACCTATGATGCCGACAGTAAAGGAGCCAACAATTACCTGAGCCTGGCAGAAGAACTTATTAATAAAAACAGTTAATCATAATTATAATTCCTGTTTGAAATTGACAAACACCAATTTACCATTAACGATTAACCAATAACCATTAACGAATAAAAAATGGCCAAAGCCACAAAAAAACAAGCTTTAGGCAGGGGACTTTCAGCTTTACTGAAAGACCCTGACAACGACATTCAATCAGCCAACGATAAGGGTGCAGACAAAGTGGTGGGAAGTATTGTTGAGCTTGAACTCGAAAGCATAGAGGTCAACCCGCACCAACCCCGAAGCAGTTTTAATGAGGAAACCCTTCAGGAACTAGCTTCTTCTATTAAGGAACTTGGCGTTATCCAACCCATAACAGTAAGAAAACTCGGGTTCAATACATTTCAGCTCGTTTCCGGTGAGCGCCGTTACCGCGCTTCAAAACTGGTGGGCTTAAAAACCATACCGGCTTACATTCGCATTGCCAACGATCAGGAGTCACTCGAAATGGCTTTGGTGGAAAACATACAGCGTCAGGATTTGGACCCCATTGAAATTGCCCTTTCTTACAGTCGGTTAATAGAAGAAATACAACTTACCCAGGAAGAGATGAGTAACCGCGTGGGAAAAAACCGCTCGACAATTGCCAACTACCTACGCCTGCTAAAACTCGATCCCATTATTCAAACCGGAATGCGAGACGGCTTTATCACTATGGGTCATGGGCGGGCACTGATAACGCTAGAAGACACTTCAGATCAATTGGAGGTGTATGAAAAAATCATTTCTGATTCGCTTTCGGTGAGAGATACAGAAGCTCTGGTGAGAAACATCCAAAACCCCGGTCAAAAAAAGGCACCATCAAAAGTTGAGACTCCTGTCTATGCCCGCAAGGCCGGCAAAGAACTTTCAGACTTGTTTGAGGTAAAAGTGGATGTAAAAGCCAACGCTTCCGGCAAAGGAAAGCTCATCATTCCTTTTAAAAACAAAGCTGAATTTGAACGCATTTCCAAACTGATTCAGGGTGAAAAATAAGTTTTTGGTACTACTGCTTTTGTGCTTTTCCGGCTTTCAAATGCAAAGTCAGGTGGCAGATACACTGAATGTAGTTACTGAAGACAGTATGCTTAAAGCCGAT
>NZ_JCBCCK010000463.1:0-13077 GCF_059864935.1 Planktosalinus sp. | reverse complement strand
CTTCCGGCCATACCACCATAAGTATGTAGGCCTTCATAAATGACCACCATATTTCTGGCTTCCTCAAAAACATCATAATCATTAACAGCTAAAAATCCGCCTATGTTTACCAAAGCATCTTTCTTGGCGCTCATAGTAGCTGCATCTGTAAGGTCACATATTTCCCTAACAATCTCAGCACAGGTTTTATTGGCATAACCTTCCTCAAGTTGCTGAATCATATATGCATTTTCAGCAACACGGGTCATATCATGGACTATTTTTATTCCATACTTGGAAGTCAATTTTCTTAATTCTTTTAAATTTTCCATGGAAATGGGTTGACCGCCTGCCATATTAACGGTTGTGGCCATACACACATACGGGATTTTATCAGCCCCTTTTTCTTTGATGAGGTTTTCCAGTTTTTCCAGGTTTATATTTCCCTTGAACTTAAATTCGCTTGTGGCATCGTGGGCTTCATCCACAATGACATCAACAAATGTCCCACCGGCCAATTCCTGATGAAGTCGTGTGGTGGTGAAATACATATTCCCCGGTAGGAAATCCCCTTTTTTTATGAGTATCTGGGATATTAAATGCTCAGCTGCACGTCCCTGATGGGTTGGAATAATATGTTTATAACCATAGTATTTTTGAATGGTTTCCTCCAAATGATAAAAGTTCTCACTTCCGGCATAAGCTTCGTCACCCATCATGATACCGGCCCATTGCCGGTCACTCATAGCTGAAGTACCACTATCTGTTAGCAAATCGATATACACATCTTTTGATTTTAACAAAAACGTATTATACCCTGCCTCAATAAGGAATTTTTCCCGTTGCTCCCTTGTGTTCATAAAAAGTGGTTCTACCATTTTTATTTTATAGGGCTCTGCCCATGAACGATTTTTAATTCTTTCCATCTTTTTAATGTTTTAATTTATTTTTTCGAAATGAGCGGTAAAATGACGAAGGAGCTTGGCTTCTTCAACAATTTTATAGCCCTTGACCTTTTCTTTAGTATCCAAAATTTCCTGGAATGTCTCAATCACATATTCAATATGACTTTGGGTATAAACCCTTCTTGGGATTGCCAGCCGGACCAATTCCATTGGTGCAGGAACCAATTTTCCGTTTTCATCATATTTCCCGAACATTACCGAGCCAATCTCCACTGTCCTGATTCCGCCTTTTAGATAAAGTTCACAAGCCAGTGCCTGGCCGGGATATTGGTCAACAGGAATATGGCTGTACAATTTCTTGGCATCGACATAAACAGCATGCCCTCCAATGGGCATCATAACAGGCACTCCCATTTTGTGCAAATGTTCACCCAGATATGCTGTGCTTTTTATCCTATACCTCAAATATGCCGGGTCAAAAATTTCCTTTAACCCAATGGCTATTGCTTCCATATCTCTGCCTGACAAACCACCATAAGTTGTGAAGCCTTCAGTGATAATCAACAAGTTTGTACAAGCTTGGGCAATTTTTTTATTCCGAAGAGCCAAAAAGCCGCCCATATTGACCAGGGCATCTTTTTTTGCACTCATCACTGCGCCATCAGTCAGCGAAAACATTTCGCGGGCAATTTCCTCATAAGTATAGTCTTCAAACCCATCTTCACGGTGTTTGATAAAGTATGCATTTTCAGCAACCCTGCAGCAGTCCAGGAACAACAAGACATTGTGCTTTTTGCAAATTTCACTTACCTCCCGGGTATTTTGCATGCTAACCGGTTGCCCACCACCGGAATTGTTAGTAACGGTCAATATTACCGCACCAATATTTTCTACTCCTTTTTCAAGAATCAAATCCTCTAATCTTTGGGTATTGATATTTCCTTTAAAAGGATGGATCAAGGAAGGGTCATTGGATTCATCAATGGCAATATCGAGTGCTTCAGCTCCTGAAAATTCGATATTTGCCCTCGTTGTGTCAAAATGGGTATTGCTTATGAATGTTTTTCCTTGTCCGCCCAGGTGACCATAGATTATACGTTCTGCTGCCCTGCCCTGATGGGTGGGCAATATATAATCCATACCGGTGAGGTCTTTGATGGCTTTTTCCATGCGTTCCCAAGATTTTGATCCCGCATAGGACTCATCACCCCGCATGATGCCCGCCCATTGTTCGGCGCTCATGGCAGAGGTTCCACTATCAGTTAGAAAATCGATGATTACATGTTCAGATTGTAACAAAAAAGTGTTGTAATGTGCTTTTTTGAGAAGCTCTTCCCGTTCTTCTTCGGTAGTGACATACAGTGGCTCAACTGACTTTATGCGGAAAGGTTCTATTATAGTTTTATGTTTCATTTGTTTTAGATAAAAAGTAGATAATTAACTCTAGGATGCCAATTACCGGAATATTGATAAATACCCTCGATAGCAATAAAAAATGTGTAGGAAATGAAAATTAAAATACATCCCTTCGCTTGATGTTGCGAAGGCATGAAGGAGCTTTTATTCTGGAAAGCATATAGTATGTATGTTCTTGTATCATACAGTTGTTTTCATTGATTACGGGCTAAACAGTATTTAATCCTGCTCAAGTTTTATTGAGTCTGGCAGGATAAATAAGCATACATCAAATGTAATGAAAAACAAGAATGGCAGCAAAATAAAAAGATGTTTTTATCTTTATTTATCTCAAAAAGTTTAACAACATACTAAATGTGAGGATCACAAAGGGAATGACACCCTATAAAGATTGCCATTCAGCGTCTTAATTGAAAAAGAGAATCATTTTAACGATTAAAAAGTGGTGTTTAAAAAATGTAGATGTTCAATAAAAAAAAGCTCCACCACTTCAGAGTTAAAAAATCTGAAGGGTGAAGCATTTCACACTTGTTTTTGACAAAGGATTTTCATTGTTAACATAAACCCTAAATCAAAAAATGTTAAGCTGGATTATTGTTTTTCGTAAACAATTGTCAGGTCTTCATTGATTGTGGCAGTTCCGCCTCCTTGTTCAACCGGAATGGGATATCCATTGGGAATGGAGAAAGTAATTTCATTTCCAACTTGTGTCCCTGTTAAAGTGGAGCCCCCTTGTGTTACAATCACGGTATCACCACTTTGAGTCCATGTAAATGCAGTAGTGGTGTTTTCACTTATACATTCAATAGTATACTCATACTCATTGGTTGTTCCTACAACCAGTTCAAGCTCAATATCAAGGTAAGATGTAGACATATCAGCACCTGTTCCATTGGCATTAAAAATCAATGTTTCATTCTGGAAGCAATTTGTCTGCCCCATTATGTCATTTGAAATTATTCCATCGCCATTCAAGTCATAAGCATTCTGGGTTTTGAAAGCGGTCATTTTCCACGTGCCTTCTATGGCTACTCCCCCATCATCATCATCTGATGAACAGCCTACAAAAATTGCAGCTACAAGAATTAAAGTTAAAAGCTTTTTCATGATAATTTATTTTTTAGTTTATAGGTTAAACGTAAACAAAGTGCTTTTACCCAATTAAACAATGCAGTTTAACTTAATATAAGCAAAGATTAACGTTACTTTATCGTTTTCCTTAAGTCAGTATGGATCAGTATGGAATTAAGAAAAACACACGCTATTGAGTTTTAGGGTTCCGGTGTCAGGATTTTCAATTTATGTGTTTTCAGAAAGCTGAACAACTTTCATTTTGACTTACTGTCATAAACTTCAAAAAAAAATTCAATTTACCCCATTTGCAAATCAAATTTATAGTTGTACATTTGCACCCCAATTCTCATACGTAGAATTAATTAGGAATGTTTAACCCGCCTGTTGTAAGACAGGTTTTTAAATTGAAATTAGTTTGGACACATTAAGTTACAAAACAGTATCAGCAAACAAAGCCACCGTTACTAAGGAGTGGTTGCACATTGATGCTGAAGGGCAAACTTTAGGTCGTCTTTCTTCAGAAGTTGCAAAGCTTTTAAGGGGAAAGCACAAGCCAAACTTCACTCCTCATGTTGATTGTGGTGATAACGTTGTTATTACCAACGCAGAAAAAATCAACTTAACCGGCAAAAAATGGGATTCGAAAGAATACATCCGCCACACAGGTTATCCAGGAGGACAAAGAAGTTTGACTGCTAAAGAACTTTTCGCTAAAAACCCGGAGCGATTGATTGAAAAATCGGTAAAAGGAATGCTTCCCAAAAACAAACTGGGTGCAGGGCTTTTTAGAAATTTAAAGGTTTTTGCAGGTGCATCTCACGATCACGAAGCCCAACAACCAAGAACAATTAACTTAAACGAAATTAAGTAATGGAAGTGATTCACAAAATCGGCAGAAGAAAAACTGCAGTGGCACGAGTGTACTTGTCTCCCGGAAAAGGAAACATCACCGTGAACAAAAGAGAGTTTGACAACTACTTTACTACAGAGCCTCTTAAGTACAAAGTTATGCAGCCTTTGGCAATGACCAACAATGCAGAAACTTTTGACATAAGAATAAATGTATTTGGTGGTGGAATTACAGGTCAGGCTGAAGCTATCCGTCTTGCACTTTCAAGAGCAATGTGTGAAGTAGATGCTGAAAACCGTGCAACCCTAAAACCTGAAGGTTTATTAACCAGAGACCCAAGAATGGTAGAGCGCAAAAAATTCGGACAGAAGAAAGCGCGTAAGAAATTCCAGTTCTCTAAACGTTAATATTCCCAACATGGTTGGGAATCTCGTCAAAACAGTAACTGTTTTGATAAAAAAGTTCTAAAATTATTTATAAACGCTGTTCATTTTTCCGCCAAAGGCGGAGAAGGATTAGTTTAGCATCTAAATGGGAAAGACCTCGTGCAAACGGCTACTTTTTCATTGCTAAATCAATAGAACGTAAACTATTAAAAAAATGGCAAAAACAATCGAAGTAAAAGAATTACTTGATGCAGGTGTGCATTTTGGCCACCTCACCAGAAAATGGAACCCCAATATGGCACCGTATATCTATATGGAGCGCAACGGGATTCATATCATCAACCTTTACAAAACTGCTGCAAAACTTGACGAAGCTGCTGAAGCGATGAAGAAAATTGCAGCCAGCGGACGAAAAATCCTTTTCGTAGCAACCAAAAAACAAGCTAAAGACATCGTTGCAGAAAATGCAAAAAATGCCAACCAGCCTTACATTACTGAAAGATGGCCCGGTGGTATGCTTACCAACTTTGTGACTATCAGAAAAGCCGTTAAAAAAATGGCTTCTATTGACAGAATGAAGCAGGATGGCACCTTTGAAACCCTTTCAAAGAAAGAGCGACTACAGGTTTCACGTCAAAGAGAAAAGCTCGAGAAGAACTTAGGTTCCATCTCAGATATGAGCCGTCTTCCCGCTGCACTTTTTATTGTTGACACATTACGCGAGCACATCGCCGTGAAGGAAGCACAGAAGTTAAACATTCCAATTTTTGCAATGGTCGATACCAACTCTGACCCCAGAGACATCGACTTCCCGATTCCTTCAAACGACGATGCTTCAAAGTCAATTGAAAAGATTTTAGGTTTTGTAAGCGCAGCAATTACTGAAGGCCTTTCTGAGAGAAAATCAGATAAAGATGAAGGTGAAACTGAAGATGAAAAGCCGGTAAAAAAAGCCAAAAAAGAGCCAAAAGCAAAAACTGAAGAGCCTGAAGTAGAAGTGCCTTCTACTGATGTTGAAGACAAAAAAGCAATGAAAGAGGCCCAAAAAGAGGAGAAGCTTGAGTCTAAAAAGGAAACTGTTGAGGAAGTAACTGAAAGCGACGAAGAGAAATAGAAAAATTTCCGCGAATCCCGATAGCTATCGGGAGGAAATCTCATTCTAAAAAAGTTCTTTACAAAAAACAATAATCTAAATATTAATGAGACCCCCGCCTGCGCGGGGGTAAAAATCAAAATACTATGGCAAACATAACAGCCGCAGACGTAAACAAATTAAGACAAATTACCGGTGCAGGTATGATGGATTGCAAAAAAGCACTGGTTGAAGCAGAAGGTGATTTTGACAAAGCAATTGAAGTCCTTAGAAAAAAAGGACAAAAAGTAGCAGCAAACCGTGCAGACCGTGAGTCGAGCGAGGGAGCAGTTATTGCAAAAGTAAACAGCAACAACAGTAAAGGTGTTATCGTTTCATTGAACTGTGAAACTGACTTTGTTGCTAAAAATGAATCATTCATTACTTTGGCAAATGACTTGGCAGAACTTGCATTAAGTACTTCTTCAAAAGAGGAATTGCTTGCAAAAGACTACAAAGGCATCACAGTTGCTGAAAAACTAATCGAGCAAACAGGTGTTATTGGCGAAAAAATCGAGATTGGGGATTACAGAACCCTTGAAGCTCCATTTGTGGGATACTACATCCACGCAGGCAACAAGATTGCTGTTTTAACCGGTCTTTCTCAAACAGGCGAAAATGCCGCTGAAGTAGCTAAAAATGTAGCTATGCAGGCTGCTGCGATGAATCCCGTTGCTTTGAATGAAGCAGGAGTAGACCAGGAAACCATTGACAAGGAAATTGAAATCGCTAAAGACCAGTTGCGTCAGGAAGGTAAGCCTGAGGCCATGCTTGACAACATCGCAAAAGGAAAACTAAACCGTTTCTTTAAAGACAATACTTTGGTAAACCAAGACTATATAAAAGACAACAAACTTAGCGTTGGTGCTTATGTGAAAGCAGAATCCGGCGCAGAAGTAGTTGCTTTTGAAAGAGTAGCTTTGGGATAATTTACCTTTAAGGTGATCATATTAAAATCCGTCTCCATTTTGGGACGGATTTTTTGTTTTTAATATCTTTAAGGTGAAAATCTAAAAAAATGTACCGAAAAGAATTTCAGGAATTTTACGATAAAAACAAGGACAACTTTATCCCCGGCATTTACAACTATTGTGACCGCTGGTGTGAACGTTGTGAGTTTACTTCAAAATGCAGCGTATATGCCCGGGAAGAACAACGCGACAAAAGCAATGATGCTAATCCCGACGCATTTGTTGAGCAGATGAGTGAAAATTTTAAACTGGTTATGGAAATGCTCCTGGAGATGGCCGAAGAAAAAGGCATAGACCTCAACGCAATAGATGATACCGAGTTTGAACAAGAAGAAAAACTTCTGGAAGAATTTGCCGACAATCATATTTTATCGGTTCAAAGTAAAGAATATTCAGACCTCTTAAGAAAATGGTTTGATGAAAATGAAGACACTCTCAAAAACTTATCTGACCGAATGAACCAAAACATTTCGCTGGGTCTTATTGACGAAAAAAAGCTTAAAGAATTTGATGCTATAAAGGATGCTCTGGAAATCATTCGCTGGTACAGTTTTCAGATACACGTAAAACTCATGAGGGCCCTGCGCCACGGTGAACTGGATTTGGACTATGAAGACCCCGTTCAAAACGATGTGAATGGCTCTGCAAAAGTAGCATTGATTGGCACTGAACGATCACTGGGTGCGTGGGGTGTTTTACACAGAACCCTGCCCGAACAAGAAGATGAAATTCTTGAACTATTACTCTTACTTGAAAAAATCAGGAAAGGTATTTTTAAAACTTTTCCCGATGTCAGTAAATTTACAAGGCCGGGATTTGATGAGTAGTAATTCTACATCAAATTAGAACTGTAAATCTCAAATTCTTTCCTATTTTTAAATAGGCCAACTGACGCTATTTAGCTAAATTCAGTCAATATGCTGACGCTATTTAGCTAAATTCAGTCACTTGGTTGACTGTATTTACATTTTCGGAATATTAAAATTTTAATTTTTATCTGTTCCTCAACTCAAAAAATAATTTATGTACTTTTGCAACAGTTTATGAAAACTCAACTCAAAAGTTCATTTCAACACTATGCAATACAAAAGAATCTTACTCAAACTTTCCGGTGAAGCCCTTATGGGAAATCGTCAATATGGCATTGACCCCGACCGTCTGGCGGAATATGCGAAGGAAATCAAAACCGTGGTCGATAAAGGCGTTCAGGTTGCTATCGTGATTGGGGGAGGTAATATTTTCAGGGGAGTTGCAGGAGCCAGTAAAGGGATGGATCGCGTTCAGGGCGACCATATGGGAATGCTGGCCACAGTTATCAACGGATTGGCACTGCAAGGCGCCTGTGAAGACGCCGGTTTGCAAACCCGACTGCAATCAGCCATACAAATGAATGAAGTGGCCGAACCGTTTATCAGGCGCCGTGCCATCCGCCATTTGGAGAAAGGAAGGGTAGTGATTTTTGGAGGTGGAACCGGCAACCCCTACTTTACAACCGACTCGGCTGCTGTTTTACGCGCCATTGAAATACACGCTGATGTCATTTTAAAAGGCACAAGAGTGGATGGCATTTATACTTCAGACCCCGAAAAAAACGCAGATGCAATTAAATTTGACTTTATCACCTTTGAAGATGTTTTGCGCAAAGGCCTGAAAGTGATGGACACCACCGCTTTTACACTAAGCCAGGAAAACGAACTGCCCATTATCGTTTTTGATATGAACACCAAAGAAAACCTGCTGCGCATTGTGAACGGTGAAAATATTGGTACTAAGGTAAATTTATAAATTTGTGTTATTTTTGATTTCCATTTTTAAAGCGACAAAGCGATGACCGAAGAAATAAAATTTTTACTGGATTCAACAGAAGAAGCCATGTTGAATGCCATCAAATATCTTGAAAAACAACTGCTTAACATTAGGGCCGGAAAAGCAAGCCCCGGTATGGTGGGCGGTGTGATGGTTGATTATTATGGAACCCCAACCCCACTCTCGCAAGTGGCAAACATTAATACTCCCGACGGCAGAACACTCTCCATTCAACCATGGGAAAAAAATATGATTCCTGAAATTGAAAAAGGAATCCTGAAAGCCAACCTTGGTTTTAACCCTATGAACAACGGTGATAACATCATCATCAACATCCCGCCTTTGACTGAAGAACGCAGACGCGAACTTGCCAAAGTAGCCAAGTCTGAAGCTGAAGATGCAAAAATAAGCATTAGAAACGACCGTAAAATGGCAAACAGCGAAGCCAAAGAACTTGAAATTTCTGAAGACCTGCTGAAAATTGTTGAAACTGATATTCAAAAACTCACAGACAAATACATTGCCCGTGTGGATGAAATCTTTGCCGTAAAGGAAAAGGAAATCATGACGGTTTAGTTAAACTTAAAACAACTAGCGGATTCAGGGCTTTGTTTTGTTATACTTTTGCTTCGCGTTCAGGTTTATTAAATGCTATGCTACTAAAGGTCATCCTCTTATGTTTTTTGATTTCCTTTTTGGCTATTGGCCAGAACGTAAACACAGATGGATCCGAAATCATTCAAAAAACCCTTGCCGGTATTTCATCCTTCAATCCGGAGGAAGCTTTAGAGTCTTTTGAATACAAAACCTACACCAAGGGCATTGTTCAAACCCAAAATAGAAAAACGCTTGAAATCATCGCATCGCCAAACAATTTTTTGTTTGAGGAAGCCGCTCAATTTCGGTTTGACCAAAACCATCTTCTTCAAAAAACGGTCATCGGCTCAAACCTTGCCGGGTTTGAATCGCCATTTTATCCGCTTTTTCCTGAAACTTTCCACTCCCTTTCAATCTATGAAAATCAGTATGAAATTTTGGGCAAACGCTTTCGCGGTCCTTTATCAAAAAAGGCTCTTAAACATTACCGATTTGAGCTTAAGGAAACCGTTACAAATTCAGAATATCCTTATCATATCATTTATTTTTCACCATTAAATCCCAGCGACGGCACTAACCTTAAAGGTGAGTTGCATATCGACACAAAAACCTTTGCCGTTCAAAAGGCGGTCATAAAACACAGTCAAAACATTGAAGCCGTAATCACACATCTTTTTCGTTTTCACGAAAGTGAAAACCTTTGGTTTCCAGAAGAGACCCAGTTTCAAGTCATTATTGTTAATCCTATCGAACAATTTAACCTTTTAGGAAAAAGAATCCAATCAGGAAGACTTGGGCATGACGAAAACGAAGAGCAAATAACCTCTTTTTCAATTGTGACCAACTTATTTGATGTTGTTTTAAATAAAACACCATCCCAAACAAAAAATCAATTTAATGTCATAGCCAATATTACCGAAAACATAATCGATGAAAATTTCCGTTCAGAATATCAAATAAAAGGGCTTACAGATGTGGAGTTGACTATAGTTGATTCAGTGACTGAAATCATATCATCCCGGCATATCGAAAAACGCATACAACGCTTAAAAGATTTTGGAATGGGCTATGTGGAATTGGGCTTTTTTGACCTCGATTTAAAGTTTCTTATTAAATACAACAACTATGAAGGTATTCGTTCAGGGCTGGGTGGTGTGACCAATGACAGACTTTCCCCGCATATTAATCTAGGTGGTTATCTGGTCAGGGGCTTTAAAGATGAAGCTTTTAAATATCAGTTGTCAACTTCATTCAACCTCAATCGGGCATCAGGAACCATTTTGGGCCTTTCTTATACCGATGATGTTACAGAAATGGGCAGCCACAGTTACCTTACAGACCGTCGCACATTTTCGCTGTTTGAGCCCAGATTGGTCAATATCATTGAGTTTTTCAAACACGAAACCTGGGAAACAAACTTACAACATACCATAAGTCCGAAACTCAACGCAGATGTAGAGTTTTCTCACAGCAATATCAGTCAGATTTTAAATTATGAGTTTTTAGATGAGGGGGCTTTATTTTCTAATTACCAACTGACCAAAGCAAAAGTTTCTTTACTTTGGTCTCCTTTCGGGAAATTTATGCAAACTCCATATGGTATCACAGAGTATCATACCGGCTACCCCAGGTTTTCAGCACAATTTACCCAAAGTTTTAAAGGACTTTTAGAGGGTAATTTTAATTTTTCAAAAATCGATATCAGGGCAGATTATTATATAAAGCACCTAAACCGTTCAAATACCGAAGTGGTTTTGGAAGGCAATGCGGGTTTTGGTGACATTCCGCTTACACATATGTATCACGCCTACCCCAACAGCCCCAACAAGGAAACCATCTTAAACCGTTTTTCCGTGGCGGGGATAAAAAGTTTTGAAACCATGTATTTTGGTGAGTTTTTTTCAGACAAACTGGCCACTGTTCATATCAAACATCAGCTAAAGCCTTTTATGATTGCTCCTTGGTTTAAACCCGAATTGGTGTTGATTACCCGTCACGCCATTGGAACGGTATCAAACCTTGAAAACCATCAAAACATCTCGTTCAATACACTTGAAAAAGGCTATTCAGAATCAGGCTTGGAAATTAATCAGCTCATTTTTGGTTTTGGTTTAAGTTTTGCATATCGTTATGGTGCCTATCAGCTTCCGCAGTTTGAAGACAATGTTTCTTTCAAATTTACTTTTTACCTGAAAATCTAACTGAATTTCACAAAAACTTAACGACTTAAGGTTCGTTTTGGAAGTGACTACTTGTAAAAGATTTCTACCTTTGCAGCCATTTTTAAGCATCTAAATGAACAAGCGCCTTAAAGCACAAAAACAAAGCCCTTTCTGGGGTAAAACCGCTCGATTAATTCTTAGAAACAGGACTGTTTTTCTGGTTCTAATTGTTCTTGCCACTTTGTTTTTCTCAACCCAGTGGAAAAACATGCGCTTTTCAAATACCGAAGCCAACCTGCTGCCGGATGACCACCCCATTAATCTTGAATATGAAGAGTTTTTAGACACTTTTGGCGAGGAAGGCAACCTGATCGTGATGGGCGTTAAAGACAGCAGTATTTTTACTGCCGAAAAATTCAAGGCGTGGAACCTGCTTTCAGATAAAATTCAGGAATTTGACGAAGTGGAGTATGTGATTTCCACCAGTAATTTGATGGAATTGCAAAAAAATGAAGATTCACTTCGGTTTGACTTAGTGCCTTTTTTACCTGAACACATAACTACAGAAACCGATTTTGATAATATTGAATACAGCTTGTTTAACCGGTTACCTTTTTACGAAGGTTTAATCTACAGCCCCAACAAAGAAGGTTTTAGGACTCTAATTGCCTTAGAAAAAGACATCGTCAATACGAGCGTCAGAAGAGATTTTATCCTTGACGAACTCATCCCGCTGATTGAAGCTTTTGAGAAGGACCACAACATCAAGGTACACACTTCGGGAATGCCCTACATACGTACCCTGAACTCCAAAAATATCATTGACGAAATCAGCCTTTTTATTGCTGTCGCCTTGCTGGTAACTTCGCTAATATTCTTTTTCTTTTTCAGGTCTGTTAGGGCAACGCTCATCACTATGGTTACGGTGATGATTGGTGTGATGTGGTGTTTTGGGATTTTGGGTTTACTGGGGTATGAAATTACCGTCCTCACGGCTTTGATTCCACCGTTGATTATTGTTATTGGTGTGGCCAATTGTATTTTCCTCATCAACAAATACCAGAACGAAATTAAAAACCATGGCAATCAGGCCAAATCGCTCCAACGGGTAATTACCAAAATCGGTAATGCCACATTGCTGACCAATGCCACAACGGCTTCGGGTTTTGCAACTTTTACGCTTACTCAAAGCGAATTGTTGGTTGAGTTTGGTATCGTTGCATCACTCAGTATTCTGGCTGTTTTTGTGTTATCGCTGCTCATCATTCCAATTGTTTACAGCTACATGCCCATTCCCAAATACAAACATTTGAAGCACCTCAACAAAAACTGGGTGGGCAAACTGGTCAACTGGTTGACAAACACCGTGCGTCATCATCGATTTGCCATTTATATTACTACTGTGGTGCTTTTGTGCTTGAGTATTGTGGGGATTTACAACATTAAAATTTCCGGAAGTGTGATTGACGATATGCCGAGAAATGCCGAGTTTTTTAAAGACATCCGCTTTTTTGAAGAAGAGTATGACGGCATTATGCCCCTTGAAATTTTAATCGATACCCAAAGACCCGAAGGTGTCATGGCAGCTGCCAATTTACGCCGAATGGATGAGCTGCAGAATTTCATTATGGAAATTCCGGAATATTCCAAGCCTATATCCGTGGTGGAAACCGTAAAATATGCCAAGCAGGCTTTTTACAACAACAATCCGGAGTTTTATGAACTGCCCACCTCGCAGGAGCGCAATTTTATCATGCCCTATGCCCGAAACAGCATCAGGGAAAACAACATGCTTGAAA
>NZ_JCBCCK010000421.1:0-2626 GCF_059864935.1 Planktosalinus sp. | reverse complement strand
ACGGTATTTTTGCTTAATGAAGGTTTACAGGCTTTCGCGAAAAAAATATGCCGGGGAATTATCAGGCAAGGGTGCTGCGCTTTCGGGCAACCGCTGGAATTCAAAAGGCGTGGAAATGATTTACACTTCAGAAAGCCGGGCACTTGCCATGGCCGAAGTCATTGTACACCTGTCCTTGGCAGTACTGCCTAAAGATTTTGTGTTACTTGAAATTGAGATACCTGATACAATTACCATAAAAAAATTAAACCCTAAAGATTTGCCGGAATCCTGGAATGCATTTCCGCATCATACAGCAACCCAACAAATAGGGGATGCATTTATAAGGGACGGTGTATTTGTAGTTTTACAAGTGCCTTCAGCTGTTGTGAATGGTGATTTCAACTTTTTAATAAACCCGTTTCATCCTGATTTCAAAAAAATAAAGATAACTTCACAACACCCTTTTCTCTTTGACCAACGGTTGATTAAGTGGTGATTAAAACTGATACCTCACAGCAAGCTGTACATTTCTCCCGGGATTTGCAATCTCAAATGCTCTCAATATAGACAGATGATCAACATAGTTCGTGTTTAAAAGATTTTTAACCTGAAGACTTGTGTTTAGGGTTCCTTTTTCAAAAACAAAATCATGGGACAATCCGGTGTGAACCAATGTGTAAGCCGGCGTACTCAATTCGTTAAAACCTGGGCGATTTTGTTCAAAAGTATGGTTTATTGCAGCTGTAAATTGTGTGTTTTTTGAAAAAGGAGGGGTGTATCTCAAATCAAATCCAAACTGATCTGCCGGAATAAAGGTTAAGTTTTCATTTTCTTCCTTTAACTCTCCTCTAACAATGGCAGCCGTGGCTCTCAATTGCAGAGCGTCGCCTTGAAATGGACGATAGGTAATTTCCCATTCTGTTCCATAGAGGAGTGCATTTTGTTGCTGAAATTCCCAGATTTCAAGTCCGTCTTCGGGTCTAATTTCCCCGGTATTGGTAAAGAAAATATAATTGGAAATATCATTCACATAGAGTGAAGCTCCCAGGCCTATTGCATTTCCGGTAAATGTATATGTTAAATCTGTCTGTAGGCTTTGTTCTCTTTCAAAATTGGCATTCCCCACTTCAAAACGGCTGGTGCCAGGATGAGGACCGTTTGAGAAAAGTTCAGCGAGGTCAGGTGCCCTGAAACCGGTAGAGGCATTGAGTTTTAATTGATGTATTGGGTTAAAGCGGTAGCTCGCACCCAGCGAACCTGTGAAACCACTAAAATTTGTGCTTAACTTTCGGTCTTGGGGATTTCCGGGAAGTATGAACCCATAGTCAATAAGGGCTTGTGAATTTGCAAGGGCCTCCACATTTCGGTAATCAAATCGTAGCCCACCTTGGATATAAAATTTATTCAGTTGTTTACTGCCTAAAAAGTAAACACCAAAATCATGGGTTCTCGCATTGGGAATGAGAATATCTACGGCTTCATCTTTGTTTGAGGTGTTGATTAAACTTGCTTGTACTCCAAAGGTATGAGTGAAGTCAGATTTGGGAAAAAAGCTTATCCGGCCTGTAAAAAAGGTGTGGGATTGTCTTAAACCCAAATCAATTTTATCAAAATCTTCTTCAATTTCGTCTCGGTCGTTAAAGTGATGTGAGATGTGCAAAAAGGCTTGAAACTTTTCGTGCAAACGTTCTTCACTAAAGGAAATCAGGTAATCACTTACTTCCTGAAAAGGCAATTGCATGCTGCGGTCATTGCGGTCTGTGGCAAGTGACTCTTGCATTTCATCATCATCGATGATTCCCAATTTTTGTTTTTGGTAGGTGAATGAAATTTTGTTTTTGTATTTTTTTGTGTCAATTCCAGTGTGTAACCTTAGGATATTGTAATTAAACCGGCTGTTGCCAATGATACGATTGTCCCCATCTTTATAATCTGCATGGTTTTCATAAGCTGCATCAACAGCAAAAAAGAAATTGTTTTGAAACTTTTTCCCTATGGATCCATAAGTTCTAAAACCGTTTGAGGTGCTGTTAAACGTGGAGCCAACATTGCCGGTGATGGTTTCAGAAGTTAAATAAGATTCATCATCTTTTATGATAATTACACCTCCAATAGCTCCGGAACCGTATAAGATTGAAGCCGGTCCTTTTATGATATCAACACTTTTCACGCCCAATCCATTTAAACCCAGCCCGTGATCTTGTCCCCACTGGTGATTTTCCAGTTTGTTGTTTTGATACAGAGTGACCACTCTTGAAAAACCAAGGCCGCGAATGAATGGTTTTACAATCCCTGGACCCAGTTCAGCACCGCTTATTCCGGGCAGTTCTTTTAATACCCCTGCAACTCCTCCAACATTACTGCTTTGTGAGATTTGCTGCATATCCACCTGTGTCAATGCATAAGGTGTGCGACGAGTTAGACCGCTTTGTTTGTCAATGATTAGGATGGTATTCAGCTCTTCGGGGGCATCAAGTAAGTTTATTTCAATAAAAACTTTATTTGTGTTTTCAAATGAAACCCTTTTAGTGTAGGGCTGGTAACCAAGCGCCTGTATCTCTAAAGTGATTTTTTTTAAAGCAGTTTCTAGTTTAAATTCTCCATATTCATCTGCTTGTGTTCCTGAGGTGTTATTCTTAATCAC
>NZ_JCBCCK010000401.1:0-1007 GCF_059864935.1 Planktosalinus sp. | reverse complement strand
AATTTTTATAAAATTCAATAAAAAATGTAATATTTGAAATCTAAAGAAACCTAACTAATTAAATAACAAAAACAGATGAAATTAAAACTACTTTTTGCTGTACTAATTGGCTTTGTTGCCACTGCTTCAGCACAAAAATTGAAAGTCGAATCAGGTGATTTTTCCTTTTTGAAAGGTCAAACTGAACTCAAAGTTGTTATGGATTACAGCAAGGCCACTTTTTATAAAGAAGAGATGAGCCAGGAAGAATACATAGCTAAAAGAAAAAAAGAAATCAGTGACGACAAAGGAAAAAAAGAAGCCGATAAATGGGCGGCAGATTGGGAACACTCAAAGGAAAATACTTTTGTGGAAAAATTCCTTGCTTCTATGAACAAAAACATGGATATCAAAGCTTCTGAGGATGCTGATTCCAAGTACACGTTGATTGTAGAGACTGTTTGGATTTATCCGGGTTGGTTTGCCGCAGTGATGAAACAGCCCTCTAAAGTGACTACCCGTTTGAAGTTTGTGGAAACTGCAAACCCCTCAAATGTTTTGTTGGTAATCAACAGCCGGAATGCACCCGGGGACAATTACATTGGAGTAGCCAACAACAATGACCGCATTGCAGAAGGGTATGCAAAAACAGGAAAATCAGTTGCTAAATTGATTGGAAAAAAAGTGAAATAATTTTTATTTATCAGGACTGTCTTTTAAACTCAGTCAGCACTAAAAATAAAACGGGGCTTCGCCCCCGTTTTTGTTTCTTAATCTTTTCAACTTCTATTTAATACATAAAGTTGTTGATTTCCATTCAAAAAATCCGACATTCAAAAAATAACCCTAATTTAGGGGGCAGTATGAACAGACGCACAAAAATCATCCTTACCCTCCTGCTTGTGGCCCAAATGATCGGCCTGCGGGTGTTGTCCTATTTCCCGGAGTTTGTTGAAAAATACTACAGTCTGGGTGTTTTTCCGTTTGTGTCAAAAATCTTTCGTCATCTCTTTGGGTGGATTCCGTTT
>NZ_JCBCCK010000272.1:0-5438 GCF_059864935.1 Planktosalinus sp. | reverse complement strand
GGTGTTTCAGCCTGATCTAAAACAACAACAAGTTTTGGATTAAAACTCAATACCTGTCTTACAATTTCACTCCCAATTGAACCGGCACCTCCGGTTACAAGTATCGTTTTACCTGCTACAGTTTCACTTATATTTTCGTAGTCAATTACAATTTCTTCCCTGTTTAAAAGATCTTCTATTTCAATTGTTCGTATTTGAGAGTTGATATCTTTTTTTTGATGTAATTTTTCAACTCTTGGCACATTATAGATTTGAATACCATCTTGAAGGCACTCATCAACAATTTTATTTTTTTCTTTTATCGAAAGTGAGTCTTCAATGATTAACAATCCGTTAATATTATAGTTTTTAAGTTGACTGCATAGTGAAGAATTGGTAGTTATAACAGGCTTGTCGAGTATCCTTAAATTTTTATAAGCCTTCTTTTGTGATATAAAGCCTACCAGTTCAAAGGGTTGTACAGATTCTGTTTGTAAAGCTTCTGCAATTGAAATGGCCTGATCGTCAGTTCCGTAAATAACGACTCTTTTTTTAAAACTTCCACGATGCTTTTTGACCTTGAGTAATCGATAAAGTTGTTTTACAAGTAATCTGAAAAACAGCAGCAGCGAAAAGGAAAAAAAAGCATAAAAAATTAAACCGGGCATTAAGTAAATTTTATGCCCTGTAATAAAAAATACAGAGTAATTGATGAGCAAAGAAAGTAGTAAGGTACTTGATGCAGCTAAAACAAGTTTGGCTATATCTGTAAAAGTCGAATGCCTGATTAAACCCGAATAGGTTCTAAAAATAAAAAAGAAGGAGAAATTGATTACAAACAAAAGACCTGTTTGTTGAATTATCGAAAGCCTTGTATAAAGAGGGATATTTAAATTCTGTAAAATAAAATAAGTGAGCAACATGGAGAAAACCAATATCAACGAATCTATCATAATTACAATCCACCGTGGCAGATACCTGATATTTGTAATACCTATCTGATTATCCCCTTTATAAATTAGCAGTAATAATTTGTTCTTTAATCCCTGAAACATAAACTAAATTAAATATTTAAACCTATAAACCCATTAAAAAGCTGAGAATTCAAAAATTTAAACAAAAAAACTGTTTAAAACTTCCCGAATTCTTTTTAAATCTTGATTGTCGATGTTTGATGCTGAAGGCAAACACAAACCATTTTCAAACAACTCTTTAGAAACTTTCCCGCCATAGAATGGCGCATCTTTAAAAACTGGCTGCATATGCATTGGCTTCCATAGAGGTCTTGATTCAATATTCTCCTTTTCAAAAGAAATACGAAGTTTTTCAGGGGATAAACCTTTGGATTCAGTTTTATCAATTGTGATACAACTCAACCAATGGTTTGAAAAATAGCGATCATTTGGCTCTCCAAAAATAGTTACACCATTCGTTTTTTCAAAAATTTTATTATAAAACTTATTTATTTTTCTCCGCTTTTCCACATGGTTATCAAGTACTTGCATTTGTCCTCTTCCTATACCTGCGCAAACATTACTCATTCGGTAATTGTAGCCAATTTCGCTGTGCTGGTAATGGGGTGCATTGTCCCTCGCCTGGGTGGACAAAAAGATGGCTTTTTCTTTGACGGCCCTGGATTTAGTCACCAATGCTCCTCCCCCTGATGTGGTGATGATTTTATTTCCATTAAATGACAATATGGAAATGTCTCCAAAAGTCCCACATTTTTTGCCAGCAAAACTACTTCCCAATGCTTCGGCACTGTCTTCAATTATGGGAATTTCATACATATTTGCAACCTCTCTCACTTTATCAACCTGATAAGGCATTCCATAGAGGTGTACTGCAATTATGGCTTTGGGTTTTTTTCCTTTTTTGATTCGGTCTTTAATGGCTTCTTCAAGAAAGTGGGGACATATATTCCAGGTTTGAACTTCACTGTCAACAAACACAGGTGTTGCCCCTTGATATACTATAGGGTTTGCCGTTGCCGAAAAAGTCATACTTTGGCAGATAACCTCATCACCTGTTTTGACACCCAATAAAATTAATGCAAGATGCAAGGCTGCTGTTCCTGAACTAAGTGCTGCAACTTCAAAACGTTGATTTTTTGTGGAAAGGTAGTCAGACAAATCATTTTCAAAACCATTCACATTTGGGCCCAAAGGAGCTATCCAGTTAGTTTCAAATGCTTCATGAACAAAAGTAATCTCGTTTCCGCCCATATGCGGTGAGGACAAATAGATTTTTTTCTTTTCCATTAAAATTCAAAGTGATAAAGCTCGTCTGTAAAATTACAAAACTAAATCTGGATATAACCAGATTTGAAATATTGATTGACAGAAAAAATGCATTCTGATTAAATATAGAATGGTGGTTATTGCTTTTTCAAGTATACTCAGGAACTTTCCCGACAACATTTCTATAAAAAGACTTTAAAAGAGGGTAATCCATTTCATAACTTCCTGTGGTTGTGAAAGGTAATCCAATACTTACTGTTTTTTTATTGTAATCAAATGCCATACATACAATGGGCACACCGGCATTGTGAGCCATATGGTAAAACCCCGATCGCCAATGTTCTACCTTCTTTCTGGTTCCTTCAGGAGCTAAAGCCAATCGAAATTCATCGCGGTTGTTGAACATCTCCGTTACTTGTTGAACAGTATTTTTGTTTGATTTCCGGTCAACAGGAGCTCCTCCCATCCATCTGAAATACCAGCCAAACGGAAGCCTGAACAGCTCTCTCTTTGCTATAAAGTTGATGTTGATGTTAATGATTTTTCTGACCAGAGCGCCAATGTAGAAATCGTGCCAGCTTGTGTGGGGCACCACGATAATTACACATTTTTTAATTTCGGGTGGCAATGTTCCTTCAATCTTCCAGCCCAGAAGTTTGTAATAAATAAAAGACGCCAGCCACCTCATTTTTAAAGTTTTCGATAAATGGATTTTAGCTTTTCCGGGGTAATATTTTCCTGCCAGTTGGGTCCCAGCGCATTTTCCCATAAAGGAACCAGGCTTAGTGCTACCCTGACCATGGTATCCATTTGATCATCAGTAAGGTTTTTACAAATTCCATTTGGAAGAAAGATATCGTGTTTTTTGACCATTTCCCTAAACATGGCGACACCTTCAGGATAAAACTCATCAAGATGGCCAAACACGATGCAATTGCCAATACCGTGTTTGGTTCCCAATACAAATGACAAGCCATAACTAAGTGCGTGAGCCACACCCACCTGTGAATAGGCAATGCTCATACCGCCATGCCAGGAAGCCATCATTAGTTTGGCGCGGGATTCTTCATCACTCAAATTTTCGCCTAAAAATATTTGCTTACACAAATCAAGTGCTTTTTCACCATAGCTTTGGCTAAACGCATTCAAAAAAGTTCCCGACAACGATTCCACACAATGAATATAACAATCCATCCCGGTATAAAACCATTGGTTTTTGGGCACACCCACTGTCAGTTCAGGGTCTAACACTACTTGATCAAAGGGTGTAAAATCACTGTTAATGCCCAGTTTTCGCTCCGGACCACTCAATACACAGGTGCGTGACACCTCTGCTCCTGTTCCGGAAATGGTGGGGATTCCCACGTGATATACCGCCTTGTTTTCAACTAAATCCCAACCTTGATAATCGGCTGCACTGCCCGGGTTTGTCAACATTATAGATACCGCTTTAGCGAGGTCAAGCATACTTCCCCCACCTATTCCGATGATGCCGGAAGGCAAATCATTAAAATCTTTTTTTAAATCACCTACAATTTCATCAACCTGAGAAGTTTTAGGTTCTTCCGCAGTTGAAACAAATTGAATTCTGTCAATGTTCTTAACCGGAATGCGGTCTAAAAGTGCCATATTGCCTTTAAAAACATCGTCCACCAAATAAATCATTGGCGAATTTTCTTTTCGCTGTGGCTCAAGTATGACTGCCAGTTGGTCAAAACTTCCGTTTCCAAAAATCACTTTTGGAACCATAGGGAAATTGCGATAGGTGTTATTGATGCCTTGTTTTGACTTCTGCATCATTAAATTGGCACGTTTTAAATCTTCGGGAGTATCAATTTCAACACTACGCAAATTGGATACCGCCATTTTTATGTTTTTGCCGTATTCAAGAAAACGAATGCACTCTACCTTTTCAGTGGCTTCCAGTTCACCCATTGGAAGTCGGTAAAAATCAAGGATAGCTTGTTTTCTGAAAGCATAAATGCCTTTGTGCTTGTAGTATTTCACCCTGATGTTTTTATCACGTGGATAAGGAATGGGCGAACGGGAAAAATAAAGTGCAAAATTGTTTTTATCCACCACAACTTTGACCGTGTTGGGGTCACTGATTTCTTTCCAGTCTGATATTTCGCTCATTAGCGAAGCCAGGTCAATTTTTTCAGTATCCTCTCCTTCAAAAACCTTAAGTACTTTTTCCAACCCTTCACGGTTGGTAAAGGGTTCATCACCCTGCACATTTACTACTATATCTATATCGAGACTTTCAACGGCTTCAGCAATGCGATCGGTGCCGCAATCGTGCTCTTTGACACTTCTGATGACTTTGCCGCCATTTGACTTTATTTCGTCAAATATGATTTCACTGTCTGTGACCACATACACCTCATCAAACAAACCTGTGTTGACAGTGGCCTCATAGGTAGTTAAAATAACACTTTTACCGCCTAAATCCTGCATCAATTTTCCGGGAAAACGGGAAGCAGCATAGCGCGCAGGTATCATCGCTATCACTTTTAAAGACTGATTTTTCAAAAGAAACTGGTTTTATTTAAAGAAACTCAAAAATAAGATAATATTGTGTATTTCCTACGAAAAGAAAAAAAATAGAACTCATCATTTAAACTTGATTTTAAAAAAATAGTTCAGTGAATTTAATCACATAGAAACTTTTGAACTATCAATTTTAACCCTAAACTTTATAACCATAAACTATAAACAATAGAACCCCACCAGTTGTTAACAAATTTCGTTTTATATCGATATAAATAATTGTATTTTTACCCTGAATTTTTTAAACTATCCATGGGAAAAATCATTGCTATTGCAAACCAAAAAGGTGGCGTTGGTAAAACAACCACATCAGTCAATCTCGCTGCTTCGCTTGGTGTTCTTGAGAAAAAAGTGCTGTTAATCGATGCTGACCCACAGGCCAATGCTACCTCAGGTTTAGGTATCGATGTAGAGAGCGTTGAAGTGGGCACCTACCAATTGCTGGAGCACAGTGCGAGTGCCAAAGAGGCCATCATGAAAACTCATTCACCAAACCTGGACATCATTCCCTCACATATCGACCTGGTAGCCATAGAAATTGAACTGGTTGATGTGGAAGAACGCGAGTATATGCTGAAAAAAGCCGTGCTGGACATTAAAGACGATTACGATTTCATCATTATAGACTGTGCCCCTTCACTTGGGCTTTTAACGCTCAATGCACTCACG
>NZ_JCBCCK010000053.1:0-22916 GCF_059864935.1 Planktosalinus sp. | reverse complement strand
CAATTTTTGTGCTGAAGCAGTGGCAACAAAGCCAATTAGTACAGCAAAAAGTAGTTTTAATTTCATCTGTTTTTGTTATTTAATTAGTTAGGTTTCTTTAGATTTCAAATATTACATTTTTTATTGAATTTTATAAAAATTAATTTCTATTTATTTTTTTGTTTTGATATGTAGTAATATTTGACATTATACTAAATTAAATTAACCACATTCCACACACCCAAAACCTTTACTACCTAAAATTTTTTACCCAAAACATTTCTTTACCTTTGCGGAAAACAAAAAAATAATGAGTCAGGAAATAAGAAATTTAGAACCCAAAGCCCTTTGGAACAAATTCGCCGATTTAAATGCCGTGCCGCGTGCCTCCAAAAAAGAAGAGCGTGTCATTGCCTTTATGAAACAGTTTGGCGAAAACCTGGGCCTTGAAACCCTAATAGACAAGGTAGGCAACGTCATTATCAGAAAACCCGCAAGTGTGGGTATGGAAGACCGCAAAGCTATTGTGATGCAGTCACACCTGGATATGGTCCACCAAAAAAACAACGACACTAATTTTGATTTTGATACCCAAGGTATCGAGATGTATGTGGACGGCGACTGGGTGCGCGCTCGCGGAACAACACTTGGAGCCGATAACGGTCTGGGAGTAGCCACCATTATGGCAATTTTGGAAAGCAAGGAAATCAAACATCCTGCACTGGAAGCCCTCTTTACCATTGACGAAGAAACCGGAATGACCGGTGCAATGGGATTGGAAGGCGGGTTGCTAAATGGTGAAATCCTTCTCAACCTTGATACAGAAGAAGATGACGAAATTGGCATCGGTTGTGCTGGTGGGATTGATGTGACGGCCACGAGAAATTACAAATTAGTTTCCCCGGCGGAAAACAGCACCCCATTTCATATCACAGTAACAGGACTGCAAGGTGGCCACAGCGGTATGGACATCCACAAAGGCTTTGGCAATGCCAATAAACTGATGAACCGCTTGCTCTTTAAAGCCACTGAGGAATTTGACGCACAAATAGCATTCATCGACGGAGGAAGCCTCCGCAATGCAATCCCAAGGGAGAGCAATGCTGTGGTTGTCGTTTCAAACACCCATAAAGAAGCCTTTTTGGCTGAAATGCAACTCTTATCACAAGACATTAAAACCGAATTCAAAACCTTTGAACCGGGACTAAAGCTTGAAATCAAAGAAGCGGCGATGCCAGAAAAAGTAATGGACACCGATGCACAGGAATTGCTTGTAAAATCACTTTATGCAGCACATAACGGTGTATTCAGAATGAGTCCGGCGATATCTGATTTGGTGGAAACTTCAAACAATGTGGCGAGAGTATTGGTCAAGGATGGAAGCATCCACATTGGTTGCCTGACCCGCTCATCCGTGGAAAGTTCCAAAATGGATCTGGCCAACAGCCTGCGTTCTACGTTTGAATTGATGGGTTGTGAAGTGAAATTATCAGGAGATTATCCCGGCTGGGAACCCAATCCTGAGAGTGCTATTTTAAAAGTGCTTGACGATATTTATTATAAAATGAATGGTGAAAAAGCCAACGTAGCCGCCTGCCACGCCGGACTTGAATGTGGTATCCTGGGACAAAACTATCCCGGTATGGATATGATTTCCTTCGGCCCAACAATCAAAGGTGCCCATTCGCCGGACGAAAGAGCTAGTATTTCATCAGCTCAGAAATACTGGAAGTTTGTGTTGGAGATTTTGGAGAATATTCCGAAGAAGTAAATTTTAAAATTCCAAAATTCAAGCACCAAATTCCAAAGTCAAAATTGAGATAGTTTACTCTGCTTTTAACAGCGGAATCTGCGGGTAGAAATTCTCTCGCAGATTTCGCTGATTTTCGCAGAGGTCTAATCTTAACCAACTCTCACCACTAACAACTCATAAACTCACCAACAGTTTGCCTGCCATCCTGTCATAATCTTTCCGCTGGCACAATCATTGACTATTTGGAGTAGAAAATTTGCATAAACCATTAAATTTTAAATAGTAGTTATGAGTAAAATAATCGGAATCGACTTAGGTACAACCAACTCCTGCGTTGCTGTAATGGAAGGTAGTGAGCCAACGGTGATACCTAATGCCGAAGGAAAAAGAACCACACCCTCTGTGATCGCTTTTGTAGAAGGTGGTGAAATCAAAGTGGGTGACCCCGCCAAAAGACAGGCAGTAACTAACCCAACAAAAACCATCGCTTCCATCAAGCGTTTTATGGGTAATAAATATTCTGAATCTGCTAAGGAAGCAGAAAATGCTGCTTATAAAGTAGTCAAAGGAGAAAACGATACCGCCCGTGTGGATGTTGATGGGCGACTATACACCCCACAGGAGCTTTCGGCTATGATCCTTCAGAAAATGAAGAAAACCGCTGAAGACTACCTAGGGCAATCAGTTACAAGAGCTGTGATTACAGTTCCTGCTTAT
The DNA here is from genome assembly GCF_059864935.1 of Planktosalinus sp. Lineage (NCBI taxonomy): Bacteria > Pseudomonadati > Bacteroidota > Flavobacteriia > Flavobacteriales > Flavobacteriaceae > Planktosalinus > Planktosalinus sp. Next base: position 20,467 of record NZ_JCBCCK010000053.1, on the reverse strand, counting down.
TTTAATGACGCACAGCGTCAGGCGACTAAAGAAGCCGGTGAGATTGCAGGACTGAAAGTAGAGCGCATTATCAATGAGCCCACAGCAGCAGCTTTGGCTTATGGATTGGACAAAAAAGGAAAAGACCAGAAAATAGTTGTATTTGACTTTGGTGGTGGAACACATGACGTTTCCATTCTTGAGTTGGGTGACGGTGTTTTTGAAGTACTTTCAACAGATGGTGATACCCATCTTGGGGGTGATGATGTAGATCAAAAAATCATCAACTGGCTGGCAGATGAGTTCAAGACCGAAGAGGATATGGACTTGAGAAAAGACCCTATGGCACTTCAGCGCTTAAAGGAAGCTGCAGAAAAAGCAAAAATTGAGTTGTCTTCATCAACACAAACTGAAATCAATTTACCTTATGTAACTGCTACTGCAAGCGGACCAAAACACTTGGTGCGCACACTGACCAGAGCTAAGTTTGAGCAGTTGATTGCAGACCTGGTAAAAAGAACGATTGCTCCTTGTGAAAAGGCTTTAAAAGCTGCCGGGATATCAAAGAGTGATATCGACGAAATTATATTGGTGGGAGGATCAACGCGAATCCCTGCCGTTCAGGAAGCAGTAGAAAAATTCTTCGGAAAAGCCCCCAGTAAAGGAGTGAATCCTGATGAGGTAGTTGCCGTTGGAGCAGCTATTCAAGGAGGAGTTTTAACAGGAGATGTAAAAGATGTGTTGCTTCTTGACGTAACTCCACTTTCATTAGGTATCGAAACTATGGGAGGGGTTCTGACAAAACTCATTGAAGCAAACACGACCATCCCAACTAAAAAGTCACAGGTATTCTCAACCGCGGCAGACAATCAGCCCAGTGTGGAGATTCACGTGTTGCAGGGAGAGCGTCCAATGGCTACAGATAACAAGACCATCGGTCGTTTTCACCTTGACGGAATTCCACCGGCAAGAAGAGGAACACCTCAAATTGAAGTGACCTTCGATATTGATGCCAATGGTATCATCAAGGTTAGTGCAACTGATAAAGCGACAAACAAATCTCAGGACATCAGGATTGAAGCTTCTTCAGGTTTAACCGAAGAAGAAATCAAAAAGATGAAAGCAGATGCTGAAGCCAATGCAGATGCAGATAAAGTTGCCAAAGAAAGGGTTGACAAACTCAACGAAGCAGATGCAATGATTTTCCAGACTGAAAGTCAGTTGAAGGAGTTTGGCGAAAAGCTTTCAGACGACAAGAAAAAGCCCATTGAAGATGCTTTGGCGGAATTAAAGACTGCTTATGATTCAAAGGACATCGCGTTAATTCAACCTGCTTTAGACAAAATCAACGAAGCCTGGAAAACAGCTTCTGAAGAAATGTACAAAGCACAAGCCGAGCAACAACAGCCCGGAGCTGGAGATGATGGAAGCAAAGCCTCTTCAAACGGTTCTGCTGAAAACAGCGATGTGGAAGACGTAGACTTCGAAGAAGTCAAGTAGCCTGCCCTGAGCAAAGCAGAAGGGTAGACTTCGAAGAAGTCAAGTAGTAAGTCTGAAGGAATAGACTTTAGAGAGTTGTGAACAATTTTCCATAAATTAAAAAAGGCGGTTCAATTTTGAACCGCCTTTTTTGACAATAATTAACAAATAATACTATTTAATTATCCTCATCGTCAATTACCAAGGTTGCAAATTCTGTGTTAACAGGAGTAATTTCATTAAAGTCAACATTAATTCCTTTTGCAGACAAAGCTGCTAATGATGTTTGTAAACTCTCTGAATTGAAGTTGTTGTTTGCAATAATTAACTCATTCAAATTGTTGAGTTTTGAAATTGCAAATGGAAAATCGCCAAAAAAGTGATTGTCAAACAAAACCAGTGTATTTAATTTGCTCAAATTCCCAATTTCAGAGGGCAGTGTTCCTGTTAGGTTGTTGCTGCTCAAAAGTAAATATTCAAGGTTTACGAGATTTTCTATTGAAACCGGAATGGTTCCGGAAATATTGTTGCTGTTTAAATCAAGAACTTTTAAGTTTTTTAGATTTCCAATCTCTTCGGGAAGTGTTCCTCCAATTTGATTAAAAAATAACTTAAGGGATTCAAGATTTTCTAAATTCCCAATCGTTGCAGGAATTTCACCTTGCAGGTTATTGAAACCTAGTTCAATTGCAACTACTTTGCCGTCTTTTATGGATACACCTTGCCAGGTGGATTCAGGTTTTTCCATATCCCAAGGAGTGAACCATTCGCTACCATTAGTGCTGTTAAAAAAGTCGATAAGTGCTTGCTTTTCGATTGTTGAAATTTGTGCAGTTGAAATGAGCACAAAGCAACATGCTAATAAGGAGGTTAAAGTTTTCATAAGCGGATAAATTTGGGTTCTATCACAAATCTTTAACGAAAGTACAAAATGTTCAAGCTAACATGCAAATATATTCGACTAAGTGCATAAATAATTAATCTTTTTCCTACTTTAAATTAGAAATAGTAAAGATTATCTCTTTATTTACACTGTGATTCCCATCAAATGAAATCACCTGAAGTCTCTCTCCGAAAAGGGTTTCAGCCATTTGGAGTTCAAAATTCATGCGATCTTCAGTAAGGTATTCATCTTTAGTTCCGTAAATGAGCACTACTTTGGTGTTTTTGTCCAAAAATGATAAATCTTCGGCAATTAACTCCTTCGGAATACCACCGGAATGTATAATAATGGTTTTGCAATCAATTTTTCGTGAAGCCAACCATCGCAATGCAACCGAAACTCCCTGTGAAAAACCAAAGAGTATAAGTTTGTTTTTGTTTTCAAGAAGACCTTCATTATGGCTTACAGCGTCAATATAGCTGAGTACATTTTTGGTTTCTTCAACAGTATTTTCTTTAGTTAACCAGGAAGCACCCACATAATTGAATTTTTTGCCCTGATAATATTTGGATGGTGCTTGTGGAGCAACGATGTAATTTTCATCGGGATTCAATGCCTCAAAATACTTTAAAAAATACCGGCTCAGATAACCCATTCCGTGAAATGAAAACCAGATATTTTTGGTTTTGTAGGTGAATTCATTCAGAGTTGAGTAGGAATTTGAAGCCGTATATGAGACCTTTTTTTCGCTTTGCATAGTAGTATTTTTTCGTAATTTTACAAAAGTAACCTATAGCTATGAGAAAAGAAAAAGAAGAAGTACTTAGGCAATGCAATGCCATGTGTAAAAACACATTGATGGAAACCCTGGAAATTGAGTTCATCGATTATGATGAAAATTCCTTAACAGCACGCATGCCTGTAACCTCAAAAGTGCACCAACCGGACGGAGTGTTGCACGGCGGCGCATCAGTTGCATTGGCCGAAAGTGTGGGAAGCGCAGGTGCTTTTTTATTTTTGAACACAGAAAATATTGCTGTTAGAGGCATTGAAATTTCTGCCAATCATGTTAAATCCGTCAAAGAAGGTTTTGTCGAAGCCATAGCCACAATTATTCACAAAGGCAGGACAACGCAACTGTGGCAAATCAAAATTTTAAATTCAGAAAAAGAATTAGTATCTTTAGTCAAGCTTACAACCATTACTATCCCCACCAAAAAATCTTAACCGTAATGAATAAAGAAAAACTATTTTCTGCTGTTCATAATCAGTATGACAGCGACTTACCTTTTGTACTGTACCGAAAACCCAACCAAGAAATTATCAGGGGAATTTTACAGAAGGATGATCATTTGTACATCACTTCAACTTTCAGGGAAAGTGGTTTTGTTTTTTCACCATTTGATACAGACTTAAATGCGATTCTTTTTCCATTAGAAAAAAGTAAAAAAGTATCAGGATTTTATGCACAATCTGATGTTGAAAATGTTGGTAAAAAGGATGTTTCAGAATTGACACCTGAAAATGAACTTCTTAAAAAGCTTCACATTCAACTGGTACAAAGAGGGGTAGACTCAATTCAAAACAATGAATTGAAAAAAGTTGTTTTGTCCAGAAAAGAAGAAGTAAAGATCAAAGAAATTTCAAACGGAGTTGCATTAATTAAGTTATTTGAGAGATTAATTAATAATTATCCCTCTGCTTTTGTTTATTGCTGGTATCACCCTTCTGTTGGGCTATGGCTTGGAGCCACTCCCGAAAGTCTCTTTTCACTTGAAAAGAAAACCTTCCGAACAATGGCACTAGCCGGAACACAAAAGTTTGATGAAGACACCAAAGTGATTTGGAGTGAAAAAGAAAAGGAAGAACAAATCCTGGTTACCGATTTTCTCGAAAGTGCCTTGGAAAAAATTGTCCCAATCCTAATGGTCTCAAAACCTGTTACTGTAAAAGCAGGAAATGTAATCCACCTCAAAACCGAAGTGGGCGGCACCATCAACACCCGTGTTTGTGACATCCCTTGTTTAATAAAAAGATTACATCCCACACCGGCAATTTGTGGCCTTCCCAAAGAAAAAGCAATGAACTTCATTAAAGAAAACGAAAATTATGACCGAGAGTTTTATACCGGATTTTTGGGTGAATTGAACTACAACGATGAAGCTTTTGAGAAAAAAGGAACCGGCAAAGAGGCTTTTGCCGATTTTTATGTCAATTTGCGCTGTATGAAAATAAATAAGGATATAGCCACAATTTTTGTTGGTGGAGGAGTTACCAAAGATTCATTGCCCGAAGACGAATGGAAGGAAACCGTTGACAAAACAAGCACCATGCTTCAAATTTTGTATTGATTTCTATACTAAAAGCAGAATTACTTCGGTAACTTTGCATCCCTATGAATTATCCTAAAATCCCACTTGCTCAAACAATAGTCGCGCTCTGCCAGGCCAAACAAATCAAACACATTGTTATTTGCCCCGGTTCAAGAAATGCACCATTGACAATTGGTTTTACTGAAAACGCTTTTTTTAAGGTTTACAGCATTGTTGATGAAAGGGCTGCAGCTTTTTTTGCACTGGGCATCGCTCAGCAAACCGGCCACCCGGCTGCAGTAATTTGTACTTCAGGTTCTGCGGTATTGAATTTTTATCCCGCTATAGCCGAAGCTTTTTACAGCGATATTCCACTTGTTGTCATTTCTGCTGACAGGCCACCACAGTTTATCGACATTGGTGATGGACAAACCATCCGTCAGGAGAATATATTTGAAAAACACATCATCTATTCAGCCAATCTGCAAATAGAGGACGAGCATCAAAAACAAAACGAAACTCTAGTCAATGTAGCTATCAATTCTGCCATTGAATTGAAAGGGCCCGTTCACATCAATGCACCTTTTGAAGAACCACTCTATCTGAAATCAAAAACGCCAACAGTTGACCCCCAAAATGTTCCGGTGAATACAAAGAGCAATTCATTTGCTGATAATCTGGAAGAACTTACTGACATCTGGAACAATGCAAAGCGAAAGCTAATCCTGGTAGGCGTTCAACAACCTAATTCCATCAGCCAAAATACTATCAACCAGCTTGCTTCAGATTCCAGTGTTTTGGTATTGACCGAAACTACCTCAAATCTGCATCACAACAATTTTATTTGCTCCATCGATCAGCTTATAGCGCCAATGAGCGCTAATGAATTTAAAGAACTGCAACCGGATGTTTTGCTCACTTTTGGAGGTATGGTCATCTCAAAAAAAATCAAAGCCTTTTTAAGGGATTTTCCTGCGAAACACCACTGGCACGTAGATGAAAAAAAGGCATACGACACTTTTTTTTACCTATCTCACCACATTAAAACACAACCGGAACAATTTTTCAAGGCTTTTTTACCACTCACAAACAATGTGGAAAGTAACTATCAATCGCAATGGATTTCTGTAAAAAAGCAAAGGGCTGATAAACACGGGGAGTACATCCAAAGCATTCCGTTTTCCGACTTTAAGGCTTTTCACCATATTTTAAATTTTTTGCCACAAAACATCATCCTGCAATTGGGCAACAGTGCCATAGTGAGGTATGCGCAATTGTTTTCGCTGGACAAAACCTTAAAAGTGTTTTGCAACCGCGGAACTAGCGGTATTGACGGAAGCACTTCAACAGCAATTGGCGCTGCAGTTGCTGCAAATGAACAGGTGGTTTTTATAACGGGCGACTTGAGTTTCTTCTATGATGCCAACGGCCTTTGGAACAACTACATCCCGAAAAACTTCAAAATCATATTGATCAACAACAACGGTGGCGGAATTTTCAGGATCCTACCGGGTGAAAAAGACACTCAAAATTTTGATTTGTTTTTTGAAACCATTCACAGCCTTTCGGCGAAACAGCTCTGTGAAATGCATAACATCAATTACAGTTCAACTGATGATGAAAGCGAACTTCAAAACCTCTTGTTGCCTGAGTTTTTCAGTAACAACGAAAAACCGGCACTCATCGAAATCAAAACACCACGAACCATCAACGATAAAGTTCTGCTGGATTATTTTAAGTTTCTGAAATAGAGAAATCAACTCACGGCATTAATTTTCTTTAAATTACCTTTGCAAAAACATTAAAATGATAAAAATAGGGGAATACAACGATTTGGACATCATCAGGGAAGCACCACAAGGGATTTACCTTGGCGATGCCGAAGGCAACGAAGTCTTGTTGCCCAACAAATATGTTCCCGAAGAATTTAAAATCTGGGACACCCTCAATGTTTTTGTTTACCTCGATCACGAGGAACGTCCTGTTGCCACTACTTTAAAGCCTTACATTCATCTCAACGAATTTGCACATTTGCGTTGCATGGTAGTGAATGAGGTGGGTGCTTTTATGGATTGGGGTCTGGAAAAACAATTGTTTGTTCCGTTTAAAGAACAAGCCCGACCAATGAAAGAAGGCAACTGGTATATTGTCTATATGTATATGGACGAAAAAACAAACCGGCTTGTGGGTTCAAGCAAAACAAGAAAACACCTTTCAAATGAGAATGTAACTGTCAAAAAGTTTGATAAAGTAGACATTTTAGTAACCCATTTGACTGAAAAAGGCGCCAATGTCATTATCAATCAAAAACACGAAGGCTTGATTTACATTGAAAATATTTTTGAAGACATCCGCACCGGTGACCGTATGGAGGCCTACATTAAGAAAGTGCGCGATGACGGAAAAATCGATGTGGTTGTCCAACCGGAAGGTTACAAAAGTATCGAGCCCAATGCCGAATTTATCTATGAAGAACTCAAAGCCGCCGGCGGATTCCTTCCACTTCACGACAAATCAGACCCTGAAGAAATTAAAAATCAACTGGGGTTAAGCAAAAAATTATTCAAAAAAGCCATCGGGGCGCTCTACAAGGATAAGGTCATTGAGATAAAAGAGGACGGTATCGAACTTTTATAGATTTAATAACACAACTTCCTTTTACAAGCTGTTTTTATTTGTATTTTTGCACCTTTTTTCTGGGGGGTGTATAAACTATATTTTCTAATAAATCCAATCCAATCACTATGGGAGCTTATTCAAATTTCAAAGACAGTTCAAAAAAAATGTACAACAAAGTGAGGTACAAAAAGTACATCAACATTTTTGATTTTTCACAAAAAGTAGACTACAAAATCGAAATTTTAGCAGGTATAACCGTTGCTATGGCGTTGATCCCCGAAGCAGTTGCCTTTTCCTTAATTGCAGGTTTGTCACCACTTACCGGTTTATATGCAGCTTTTGTTGTAGGACTGGTTGCTTCCATTTTGGGAGGTAGACCGGGAATGATTTCAGGAGCCACAGGTGCAATCGCTGTGATTATTATCAGCCTTGCTCTTTCACACGGTCCTGAGTATATTTTTGCAACTGTAATTCTGGCGGGTATTATGCAAGCCATTGTAGGGGTCTTAAAGTTGGGAAAATTAATGAGGCTTGTGCCACATCCTGTAATTTTTGGATTTGTAAACGGTTTGGCCATCATTATTTTTATGTCACAATTCGACCAGTTTAAAGACGATGCAGGAAATTGGTTAACCGGTGGTACCCTTTATCTTTTAGTTGGATTGGTGATTTTAACAATGTTGATTATCTGGGGGCTACCTAAACTCACCAAAGCAGTACCGGCATCATTGGTCTCAATAATTGTAGTTTTTGCGGTTGTATTTTTCGCCGGTATTGATACCAAAACCGTAGGGGATATAGCCTCGATTAAAGGTGGTTTTCCTCCATTTAATATCCCGACTGTTCCTTTTACGCTTGAAACTTTAATGATTATTTTGCCCTATGCTTCTATTGTTGCAGGAGTGGGATTGATAGAAAGTTTATTGACCCTCAATATTATTGACGAAATCACAGAAACCCGCGGACAAAGTAATAAAGAGTGTGTTGCCCAGGGGGCTGCCAATATTGCCTCAGGTTTTTTCTCGGGGATGGGTGGTTATGCGATGCTTGGCCAAAGTTTGATTAATATCTCATCAGGCGCAAGGGCAAGACTTTCGGGTATCGTGGCTGCGGTGATGCTGCTGGTGTTTATTATGTTTGGCTCCGGTGTGATTGAATTGTTGCCCATGGCCGCATTGACCGGGCTTATGATTATGGTTGCTATCGGAACATTTGAATGGGCAAGCATTCGCACATTGAACAAAATGCCCAAATCAGATGTACTTGTGATGGTTTTGGTAACCCTAGTAACGGCTATTATTCACAATTTGGCATTAGCGGTACTTATAGGTGTGATCATCTCAGCACTGGTTTTTGCGTGGGACAATGCCAAGCGCATTCGTGCCAGAAAATATGTGGATGAAGATGGGGTAAAACATTACGAAATCTACGGGCCATTATTTTTTGGCTCAGTAACACTTTTTAATGAAAAGTTTGACGTTTTGGGTGACCCTGATGAGGTGGTAATCGATTTTTCTGAAAGTCGGGTAGTGGATATGTCTGCCATTGAGGCCTTAAATAAAATTACCGAGCGTTATCACAAACAAGGAAAGAAAATTCACTTAAGGCACTTAAGCGCTGACTGTAGAAAGCTTTTGAAAAATGCAGATGAAATCATTGAAGTAAACATTATGGAAGACCCCACTTACAAAGTTTTAGTTAATAAGGTTTAATACCACCTTCTCGTAAACAACCTAAAAAGCGTTTCGGGGGTGAGGGTTACGATAAACCTGATTTTCTGGTCGTAGTTGTCCATTCCGGGTTCCCAACCGTTGCTGGAATAAAGTGGAAAATACAATTCAAAATAATCTGCAACCAGATTGAGCCTTATCCCCGAATCAAAAAAGGCCTGGGTGCCGGTTTCGCGGTTGTTGACCAACCCCAAATCGCCATAAAGCAAAATCCACTTCCAGATGTTTGTACTTGTGTTTAACGTGGTCATCCATCTGTTTGCAAATTGCGTTTCCATTTTGGATTTAAAACCGCCTTCAGCGATAATCAACTGTTGGCTGAACAAGCCGGAGCTTTCAGAACGGCCATAATATTTATAATCAAACAGATAATCTGTTGGGCGGTCCAGGGCAAAACTAAAAAAGTCTGAGCCGGAACGGTCGGCATTACGTAGAAACGTTCCCGCAAAAAGCCTTAGATTCAATTGGCGGTTACTTAAAAATAGTTTTCGGTATTCTACTGTGGTGTATAGTTTTTGAAATTTGTTTGAATATTCATAATCAAATTTAATCCTGAAATGGTCAATCAAGTTGACATTTGAAAACACATACGACAGGTTCACCACATTGTAGTTGGGCTCCTGAGGAATGACCACATCCAGATCGATGTCACGGTTTACGTAAACATTCCGCAGGTTTAAAAACCCCCTTTTGTTGCTTCTTAGGTTTTTCTCCCTAAATGACAGGGTACTCCAGAAATTAAAGCGGTTGTAGAACAAATCGGTGTTGTATGAAAAGCGGTTGTAAGAAGTACCAAAATGTATAAAGCTCAGGTTTTGCTCCTGAAAATCGATGGAATATCTCAAACTTCCGCCACCCACCAGGGCGTTTGATGTAAAACCATATTGAGGGTCAAGTTTATACAAAAAGTTTTTGGACAATACGGTCTTGTTGTACAACCGTGATCCGACAGTAATGCCGTCATAAAGGTTGTATTCAAAAACGGGCATCACAAAAAGCTGGTGGTATCTGGGGTCTTCCACATCCTGAAGAATCCTTACCTGCACCGGTTTTTTGAACAAACCTGAAACTTTTCGATAATTGTTTCTTTTGTTGTATTCCGGGATGATTTGTTCGTAGTCTATGGCCATCCTGTCCACGCCATAGGCAGGCATAACAAAGGTTTTGGTGGAGTCAAAGCCTTCCATCCATTGGCTGTATATGATGTTGTCCTTTTTCATTCCGTAAAGCTGAAAGGGCATGTGGTTATCACTTAAGTTTTTTATGGTAACCATAAGGGAATCTTCTTGCTTTTTAATGTGTTTGATTTTATAATCCATTTTGCTGATTGAGCCCACATACTCATCAAAAAACCAATCGATATTTTTTTTAGTCTTTGACCTAAGAATGGTTTCAAAATCTTTTACTGTTGCAGGTTTTAGCAGGTAATTTTTGTAAAATTCCCGGATGCTTTCGGCAAGGATGTCGTTGCCCAGATAGTGGTCCAGATAGTTTAGACCCACACCACCCTTGTAGCCGGAGGCAATTTCGGCATTGAATTTAATAAGTGAGTCCCTTGGAGTGCTCAGTGGCTGGTCGAGGTTAAGACGGGCGGCATTGAGATAGACAAATGAATATTGGTCATTAAAATCTAGTTGAGCAGCATGAAACCATCGCAAACCCCAAACACGGCTGAGGTTGCCCACTATTTTCATGTCCGGATAAAAGCGGTCAGTATATTTCTTCATCAAGTAAATCTGAAGTGCTTCAAGCAACCAGTGCTCATCCCTTGGGTTGATGTGTAAGGTGTTCTTAATGTAAACCCCCGTAATGGTTTTTAACTGCTCAATGTCATACTGAAATCCGTCCGGAAAAGGCCTGATAAAATTGGGCAACTGGTTCAAACCATAAACCGGATTAGTTTTGTAATCTTCATCAGAAACCACCATTTTTTCGTGTGGATATGGACCCAGTTCTTCTTTGAGGTATTTTAAAATCCGGTCAATTTGAATGGCTTTTAATGGTGGGTAAAGTCCCTTATCGTCAATGCTTGTGTGCACTTCAATGTCATCGGTTATGATGATGTCAAAAGTAGGTAGCTGTTGCAGGTACAAAGTGGCAGCTTTACGCTGATTACCATGCAAAGTACTTTTTTTAAAACCGTGCTCCTCAGATTCTTCCAAAAGATTTAAGTCTGTTGTGAGGTGATAATCTTTTGGAACCTTAAAATGTATGGTGAATGTGGAAGGGGGCATGAAAAAATCGTCCAAATTTTTATGACTGTAGTGTTGCCATTCACCATCAAAAACTGCAGGAGCGATAAACCAGTACCTCAAATTGTAATCGCCATTCCTTAAATGTCCGTAACGAGTAAATTTAGAGTTGGGAAGCTTTACTTCATACACCAGATTGAATTCATAGCTTTTTCCGGGTGCTATGGGCTGTAGCGGAACGGCTTTTAGAATGTCCAACTCTTCTCCGTGTTCCCAGTGCAGGTCTTTATAGTCATTGTCAAAAATGGAATGAAATAAAGTCCTTCCGCGCCTGAAACTTCTTTCAAAATGAAAATTGCTCTGAAAATTTTCGGCAAAGCGTTTTGCCAGTGGTGTTGTTTTCCGTGTAAACGCATTGGCCCAGTCTAAAAAATAAATGGTGTCCAGCGAGGTTTCAGAAGTATTGGTATAAATTATTTTTTGCCGGACTTGAATGATGTGGTCTTCGGTGTTGAGTTCGGCTTCAACCCTGATGTCGTGCTGTGCCGTGAGTTCACTACACAACAACAAGGCCAGGACACTTAATGCGGATGTTATAAATTGTTTCAATTATTTTTTTATAAACTTATAGGTTTTGTTATTGGCCGTTGAAGTAAGGTAATATATTCCATTTGAAAACCCGGAAACGTCAATAGTATATCGGTCTTGATTTTGATTTGGAATGTGGTTTATTTTTTGACCCATCACATTAAAAATTTTAAATCCTGCTTCTTGTTGAATGCTTGGATGCACCTGAACAGTCAGGTAATTTCCTGTCATGTTTCCGTTGGGAAATGTGATGAGTTCGGGAATACTTACAGTTGGGGTGCTTAAAAACGTCCGGTCTGTTTGCAAATCCATAATCACCGGGAGATGGTCGCTCATCCAGTACAGGTTGTTCCTAAGGTCAAAATCAAATATACCATCACAATTGGGTGAGTCAATGCGATTGTTCAGGCAGTTTCCGTTATTGCCGAAGGCTTTGTAAGTATCGTCCACATACATGAGTTCGGGAGTGTTCAGCATATTTTCTGAAATCAATATAAAATCAAAGCGGTCATCCAATCCTGCACCGGCACCTCCTCCAAAACCTGCATTGCTCAGGCGGGTACTTTGGGTGTGCAGATAAGCAAAATTGGGGTTGTCCTGCCAGGCACCGGGAGCATCAAGCGGGTCAACAAATGTAATGGGATTGTTGGGATTCAACAATTCCTGATAGGCAGGCTCATTAGCGGTATATAGATTGAGGTCACCAGCAAAAATAACATAGGAATTAGGGTCTAAATTATTTAAAGTAGCCGTAAAGGCTTGCACCATTTGAAGTCTGATTTGCTGGTTTGCAGTTCCGGTGCTGGATTTTAAATGTGCTACATAAAGGTCAATGTACAGTGGATTGGTTTGGTGGTCATCGGTGAGCAGTTTCAGTTTATACCTGTTGATGTCTCTCACTGTATTTACAATTACATCTGTAGTTTCCAGGCTGAATTTGGATGACTTAAAATAAACCATTTGCTGCAATTCAGAATTACTGGACTGGTTGGGAAAAAATGGGGCTCTTTCATAAATAATACTGCTGTTGTTCAAGGCATTGTTGAGGATGTCATCAGCACCGAGCTCTGTTTCTACCTCACACACCATAAAAATATCCGGCTGGTATTCATCTAAAATATCTGAAAGTATTTGAGCACGGTTGGGTGTAGGTGCACTGGGGTAATTAAAAACATTATAAAACATTGTTTTTATGGTTTCCTGGGCAATGATGCCCTGAAAAACGAGCAGTAATAAAAGTGTAAAAACTAACCTTAGTGTCTTCATCTGTTTGATTAAAAATTCGGGCTTAAATTGTATTTGCCATAGAAAGCATCTAGTATTTCAAGGACTTCTTCTTCGGTATCCACTAAATAAATTAAATCTAAATCACCGGGGCTAATGTTTTGGTGTTCAATTTCAAGTGTTTTTTTTACCCATTCCAATAAACCTTTCCAGTACTCGGTTCCCACTAGTATAATGGGAAAGGTATCAATTTTTTTGGTTTGAATAAGTGTTAAAGCCTCAAAAAGTTCATCAAGTGTGCCGAATCCGCCGGGCATCACTACAAATCCTTGGGAATACTTAACAAACATTACTTTTCTTACGAAAAAATAATCAAAATCAAGGCTTTTATCGCTGTCAATATAGGGATTGTTGTGTTGTTCAAAAGGCAAATCTATATTTAAACCCACCGAGGTTCCTCCTGAAAGGTGTGCCCCTTTGTTTCCGGCTTCCATAATACCCGGGCCGCCTCCGGTGATAATGCCATAGCCACTTTCAGTAATTTTGCGCGCAATACTTTCAGCCAACTTATAGTATTGGTGTTCAGGTTTTGTGCGGGCCGAGCCAAAGATGGAGACACAAGGGCCAATGCGACTCATCCTTTCGTAACCGCTGACAAATTCTCCCATTATTTTGAAAATAGCCCAGGAGTCATTAGTCTTTACTTCATTCCATTCACGTGAGTGTTTATCTCTTCTCATAATTTTGATCTGTTTATAGAACAGTTTTATTTAGATTTATCCTAAAGTGTTTTTGCTAAAATAGTTCTTTTTTCAGGAATTTCGCCGTGTAGCTGGTTTTGTGTTTAGCAACTTCTTCAGGTGTTCCTGTAGCTAAAATTTCCCCACCCCCTTTACCACCTTCCATTCCAATGTCTATAATATAATCAACAGTTTTAATGACGTCCATGTTGTGTTCAATGATCACGACTGTGTTGCCCTTGTCAACTAGTTTGTTTAAAACAATGAGCAATACCCTGATGTCTTCAAAATGCAAACCGGTTGTGGGTTCGTCGAGAATGTAGAGGGTGTTTCCTGTGTCTCTTTTTGAGAGTTCAGTTGAAAGTTTGATGCGCTGTGCCTCACCTCCGGAAAGTGTAGTTGATTGCTGGCCTAAGCTAATATAACCCAACCCCACATCTTGTATGGTTTTAATTTTCCTGTATATTTTTGGAATGTGCTCAAAAAACGGAACAGCTTCATCGATGGTCATTTCAAGTACGTCATAGATGGATTTGCCTTTGTAGCGAATTTCAAGTGTTTCTCGGTTGAATCGTTTTCCTTGACAGGTTTCACATTCCACATAGACATCAGGCAGAAAGTTCATTTCGATGACTTTCAATCCGCCACCCTGGCAGGTTTCACAACGGCCGCCTTTTACGTTAAAGCTGAATCTGCCGGGTCTGTATCCACGAATCATCGCCTCGGGCATTTTGGCAAACAAATTCCTGATTTCTGAAAACATTCCCGTATAGGTAGCCGGGTTGGAGCGGGGTGTTCTTCCAATGGGTGACTGGTTGACATCAATCACCTTGTCGATGTGTTCCAGTCCGATGATTTTTTTATAGGGATGCGGTTTTTTTACCCCATTAAAAAAATGGGCATTTAAAATGGGGTAGAGGGTTTCATTGACCAATGTGGACTTTCCACTGCCTGAAACGCCTGTAATGCCCACCATTTTTCCCAAGGGAATTTCAAGATTGACATTTTTCAGGTTGTTTCCGGTGGCACCTGTGAGCTTTAAAGATTTTCCATTTCCCTCACGACGCTTTTCCGGGATTTCAATCTTTTTGGTATTGTTGAGGTAATCTGCCGTGAGGGTGTGGTGTTTTTTGATTTCCTTTGGGGTTCCCTGTGAAATAATTTCCCCACCAAATTTTCCTGCAGCCGGCCCAATGTCAATAATGTGGTCTGCACTCTCAATCATATCTTTATCGTGTTCCACCACAATAACTGAATTGCCCAAATCCCTGAGTTGGATGAGCGCATTGATCAGTCGTTTATTATCGCGTTGATGTAATCCGATACTAGGTTCATCGAGTATGTATAAAACCCCCACGAGCTGTGACCCGATTTGAGTTGCCAACCTGATGCGTTGCGCCTCTCCGCCGGAAAGTGACTTGGAGCTTCGCGAAAGCGAGAGGTAATTCAGTCCAACATCTGCCAAAAAACCAATGCGGGCGTTCACTTCTTTGAGGATTTCCTCGGAAATTAGAAGTTGTTTTTCCGAAAGGTGTTTTGGAAGTTCTCTGAACCATTTTTGGAGTTCATCAATGTCCATAGCCGAAAGTTCAGCAATGTTTTTTTTGTTGATTTTAAAAAACAGCGAATCCTTTTTCAAGCGTGTTCCTTCACATTCGGGACAGCTGATGTTGTCCATATATTCTTTGGCCCAGCGTTTTAAAGAAGTGGATTCGTTATTGTTGTAGGTGTTTTCAATAAAAGTGGCGATGCCTTCAAAATCAATTTTATAGCTTCGGGTGATTCCTAGGGTTTTGCTTTCTACTTCAAATTTTTCCTTTCCGCCAAATAAAATCATCTGCATGGCTTCTTCGGGAATGGAATGAAAAGGGTCACTCAATTTAAAATTAAAACGTTCGGCAATAAGTTCCAACTGTTTGAAAATCCAGTTGTTTTTTTGAGGCCCTTGAGGTGCAAGTGCTCCTTGTTTTAAAGAAAGTTTTTTGTCGGGAATAATTTTGTCAATATTCACCACGTGCAAATGGCCAAGTCCGTTGCAATGTGGGCACATCCCTTTGGGGGAATTGAATGAAAAGTTATTGGGTTCGGGCAGGGGATAAGAAATACCGGATTTGGGACACATCAATGCCCTACTGAAGTAGCGCACATCGCCGGTTTCATTGTCCATGAGCATTAACACATCATTGCCGTGATACATAGCTGTTTTGATGGCTTCGTTGAGTCGATTTTCATTTTCTTGTCCGGAAGTCAGGTGTAAGCGATCAATAACTGTTTCAATGTCGTGGGTTTTGTAGCGGTCCACCATCATTCCCTTAGTGATGTCCATTAACTCACCATCTACCCTGACTTTTAAAAATCCTTGTCTGGCAATTTGCTCAAAAAGCTCGCGATAATGTCCTTTTCTGGAACGCACCACCGGGGCCAGTACAATGATTTTTTTATTTTGATATTCATCCTTGATAAGCTCTCTGATTTGCTCATCAGAATAACTCACCATTTTTTCACCCGTGTTATAACTGTAAGCTTCGGCAGCACGGGCGTAAAGCAGCCTCAAAAAGTCATAAATTTCTGTGATTGTGCCGACAGTTGAACGGGGGCTTTTTGAGGTGGTTTTTTGTTCTATGGCAATCACAGGTGAAAGCCCGTCAATTTTATCCACATCAGGTCGTTCAAGTCCGCCTAAAAACTGCCTGGCATATGCTGAAAATGTTTCAATATAGCGACGCTGGCCTTCGGCATAAATGGTGTCAAAGGCAAGTGAGGATTTTCCACTGCCGGAAAGCCCTGTTATGACTACTAAATTTTCTCTTGGGATAGAAACATCAATGTTTTTGAGGTTGTGCACGCGCGCACCTAAAACATTGATAAAATCGTCATTTTTTGCCATAGCTGCAAAGATACTTAATTCATTGAAGAATTTACTATGACACAGGCTCTGTAATGTTAAATTCAGCTAAAATATTTGAACGCTTAGCTATCTATTTCTTTGGTCAAAAACTGATAGAAAGAAGAGGCAATATAAATAATTACACCAATTGAAACAGAAACCGAAATGACGGCAACCATTGGATCGAGTTGAAGTAAGTGATAGAACAGTGGTAATAAAACCCCAAAAACGACTAAAATGATAAACAATGAAAAAATATAGTTGACCATTTTGGGAAGTTTTTTAGCTGCAAAAGTTTGGAATTGATGTAGTTTGGGTATGACTTCTTTGTTCATATATTCCCCAAGTTTGGAAAGGAAAACCTCATTAAAAGAAGAATCTTCAAACGCCTCGCTATCAATCGACTGTGCCAACGTCATGATTTTATCCTGATGACGCTCATATACGGCTTCCAGATCAAGTGCATTTTTAAAAGTGGCAAATTTATAACCAAAATAATACCATAACCCGGAACCACATTTGTGCTCTAGCCATTTTTCCACAATGGCATTGTCGTAATGACGAGGGTATCTGATGTTTTCTGTAACAATTTTTTCTTTAGGTGAAGTAATTAACAAGGCTTTAAATTCCAGATACAGATTTTCAGTGTCCTGAAAAGGATGATTTTCCTGTAAGAATTCTATGGCCAGTTTGGAATACCCTTTATAAAATTCCTTGACTTCAAAATAGTTGAGGTTTGCATACTCTTCATCCAGATATTGTTTCAATCCCGGTAACCACATCTTTGATTTGTAGAGTAAATCGATGATGTTTCTGAAACTGTGCATTTTCTGTGTGATTTTATCCAAATCAGACATAATACTTATACGACTGTTCCTCAGGTTTATGACAATGGTTGCCAAATAAAACATTATACCTATTGCTAAAATTCCACTGGTGATTAATGTGATTTTTAAAGTTTGATTTAAGGTTTCAACAAATTCAAATGAAGAACCTAGTCTGTTCCACAACAAAAAGGATATGGCAAAAACAGCCAATACACTTAATATTAGTGGCAGAGAAGATAATAGTTCTTTTAAAAAAGATTTATTCCCCATTTATTTTTTTTAACCGAACAAATGGGAGCAGGATGCTTTTATTTTTGGATATTAAAACCACTCTTTTTAAGCAGGTCATTCTTACGCTTTTTTCAACACTCATTTATAAGGTATGAATAATTGAAAAAGTCCCGTAAAGACCTGTAAAAAACCCCCAATAGTTTTTTAGTTGATTGTTATTTCAAATAATATTATGCGTCAACAAGCCTGCTAATTTAGTAAAATTCTTACAATTAGTAGTAAAATACCTACAAATTTTATTTTTTACCGAAATTAAATTTAGAATCAATAAAGGTAAAGTGCATGAATTTCTTTAAGTTTTTTGATGGAAAAAGGTATCAAATCATTAAAAAAATCGGTGAATTCTTTTTCAAAATCGGTGTAGTAATCTTCAAGCTCAATCACGGCCAGATTCATTTTGGATCTGTTTTTAGTACGGAAGTTCATTTGGTAAAGTATCTTACTGATACCGGGTATTGTGGCATAACTCAACAGCCAATTGTCTGCTAGCATATAGGGAATCATCCTTTGGATGCGGGTTGGGAGGATTTCATGATACTCGCTTAACAGGTTGTAAAAGTTTTCTACAAATTCATCAAGTGGAACATCACTATAGACCACCCAATTTTTTGCAAGAAAATGGTCGTAAAGAATGTCAACAATAATTCCGCTGTAATGGCCGTATTTTTCGTGAAGCCTTTTGGTGCTTTTCCTCACGATGGGATGGGCATCGGTAAAAGTGTCAATTTCGCGGTGAAGCAAAATTCCTTTTTGAATGCCTTCAGGAAATATTTTATAGCTGCTTCCCCTGATGCCGTCTGCAATAAAGTTGCCGATGATGATATCTTTATCATCACCTGAAAGGTAAATATGGGCCAAAAAATTCATAGCACCAATTTACAAAATAGGTTGGAAGTTTTCCCGTTTTGGAATTGTATATTTGCTATAGGATTTTTGAGCCTTTCATCTAATGTCTAACATCTCAAGTCTAACGTCTAAAATCTAACATCTACAAATGACTTTAATCAAATCAATTTCGGGAATACGGGGAACAATAGGAGGTAAAGTGGGTGAAAATTTAACGCCCATTGATGTAGTGAAATTTGCATCGGCTTACGGCAGTTGGGTCAAACAGCAACGCAACAAAGAAAACTACCGCGTGGTCGTGGGTCGTGATGCCCGCATTTCAGGTGAAATGGTTCAAGAACTTGTAATGCAAACCTTAGTAGGATTGGGTATACACGTGATTGACCTTGGGCTTTCCACCACACCCACTGTTGAAATAGCCGTAACCGAAGAACATGCAGATGGCGGGATAATTTTAACCGCCAGCCACAATCCCAAACAATGGAATGCATTGAAATTGCTCAACAACAAAGGAGAGTTTTTAGACGATGTTGAAGGAAAAAAAATACTGGACATTGCTGAACGTGAGTTTTTTGTGTTTTCTGAAGTGGATGACCTAGGAGAAATTACAAAAAATGATGCTTATTTTGACATCCATATTGATATGGTTTTGGATTTACCTTTGGTAAATGCAGATGCAATAAAAAAAGCCGGTTTTAAAGTAGTTGTGGATGCTGTGAATTCAACCGGTGGTATTGCCATTCCATTGCTTTTGGACAGACTTGGAGTCCATACCGTAAAACTGTATTGTACACCCAATGGCGAGTTTCCTCACAATCCTGAACCTTTAAAAGAACATCTTGGTGAAATTTCAGAACTCGTTGTTAAAGAAAAAGCCGATTTGGGTATCGTGGTTGACCCCGATGTGGACCGTCTTGCACTGATTTCCGAAAATGGAGAAATGTTTGGAGAAGAATACACCCTTGTTGCCTGTGCAGATTATGTTTTGAGTAAAACTCCCGGCAACACGGTTTCCAATATGTCTTCCTCCAGGGCTTTGCGCGATGTGACTGAAAAACACGGAGGAAGTTATCAGGCAAGTGCCGTTGGCGAAGTGAATGTGGTACAGCTAATGAAAGATACCAATGCCATAATAGGCGGTGAAGGTAACGGTGGTATCATTTACCCGGAGTCACACTACGGACGTGATGCACTGGTGGGAGTTGCTTTGTTTTTAAGCTTATTGGCCGAAAGAAAAATTAAAGTAAGCGAATTGCGTGCTACTTACCCGGCATACTATATGAGCAAAAAGAAAATCGAACTCACCCCCGGGCTTGATGTGGATGGCCTGCTCATCAAAATGGAAAAACGTTATGCTACTGAAAATATCACAACTATTGATGGGGTGAAAATAGATTTCCCTACAAATTGGGTACACCTCAGAAAATCAAATACTGAACCTATTATCAGAATTTATACCGAAGCCAAAACACAGCAAGAAGCCGATGCATTGGCCGATCGATTTATTGAGGAAATTAAGGAAATGGTTTAGATATTAAAACGCTAAACTTCAAGCTTGAAACCAGAAACCAGAAACCAGAAACCAGAAACCAGAAACGAGAAACGAGAAACGAGAAACGAGAAACCCAAAACCCTTACCGCTTGTGTTTCCAACGCTTATGCGTCCAAAGATAATACTCAGGAGCATCAAGTATTTGTTGCTCCACACGTTCCACAAACATATCTGATATTTGATAATCAGGAACTGACCTGACATCATCTGAAAGTACTTCAAAGGTAGCTTGGTAAAACCCGCGTTTGACCTTTTTTACTTTTAAAAAAATGACGTTCATATCAAAACGTTTGGCAAGCATCTCGGCACCGGTATGGA
>NZ_JCBCCK010000083.1:0-22343 GCF_059864935.1 Planktosalinus sp. | reverse complement strand
ACGGTTGAGGTTGAACAGTTTTGCTCGTGGTCTGCGTGGAGGATTAATAGTTTGTCAATAGCTTCTATGACCGCTCTATCGACTTTGTAATCTTCATTGGGTTGCTGAAACATCATTTTATGAATGTTTTCCACATAGCCTAAAGAAGTATCTCCATAGTTCAATGGAAGGCTCATCTTCTTGCGCATTGTCCAGGCCACAAGTACGGGGAATTTTGCCAAAATTTTGACAATCGCCCTGTACATTTCTTCTTCAGAATCTACGTTGACCGCTGAAGGATTGAATGCAATCAAGGCATTGGTCAAGGAAGCCAAAACCCCCATCGGGTGAGCAGATTTCGGGAAACCGTCCAAAATCTTTTTCATGTCTTCGTCAACAATGGACTGTCCTTTGATGTCTTTATGGAATGTGCTTAACTGTTCCTGTGTTGGGAGTTCTCCAAAAATTAAAAGATAGCACACTTCAAGGAAGGAAGCCTTGTCGGCCAGTTCCTCAATAGAATAGCCACGATATCTTAGAATCCCTTTTTCACCGTCAAGAAATGTAATAGCACTTTCACAAGAGCCGGTGTTTTTATAACCGGGGTCTAAAGTAATCACATTTGCTGTAGATCGTAAGGCTTTTATATCAATTGCCAATTCGTTTTCGGTGCCCTCTATAAGGGGAAACTCATATTTTTTTCCGTCGATTTCTAAGGTTGCTATTTTTGACATGTTTTTCTGTTGAATTTAATGTTTGAACTTATCGCGAAGATACAAAATATAAGGCGAAAACTTTAATGACAATCGTCATATATTGGTTAAAAATACCTTAATGAACACGCATCAAAATACTATTTGATTTTAAATGCGTTTTCTTGTGGGAAATAAGCAACACTTCCCAATTCCTCCTCAATACGCAATAACTGATTGTATTTTGACATCCGGTCGCTTCTTGATGCTGAACCGGTTTTGATCTGTCCGCAATTTAATGCCACGGCAAGATCTGCAATGGTGTTGTCTTCAGTCTCACCGGAACGATGTGACATCACCGAAGTATAACCGGCATTGTGGGCCATGTTCACTGCTGCAATGGTTTCACTAAGAGTGCCTATTTGGTTTACTTTGATAAGTATCGAATTGGCAATTCCCTCTTTAATCCCTTTGGAAAGTCTCTTTACATTGGTAACAAACAAATCGTCACCTACCAGTTGTACTTTATCCCCAATTTTTTCTGTGAGGTATTTCCAGCCTTCCCAGTCGTTTTCATCCATTCCGTCTTCTATGGAAATGATGGGGTATTTTGAGGCCAGTTCAGCGAGATAATCGGCCTGTTGTTTTGAAGTTCTTACTTTACCGGATTTGCCTTCAAATTTAGAATAGTCATATTTTCCTTTGATATAAAATTCTGCCGCAGCACAGTCTAAAGCAATTTTTATGTCTGTACCCATTTTATATCCTGCGTTTTTCACTGCTTTTGCAATGGTATCCAGTGCATCTTCAGTGCCTTCAAGAGTAGGGGCAAAACCACCTTCATCACCCACAGCTGTACTGAGTTTTCTGTCGTGCAACACTTTTTTCAAGTGATGAAATATTTCTGAACCCATCTGCATGGCGTGGGTAAAACTTTTTGCTTTTACCGGCACTATCATAAACTCTTGAAAAGCAATGGGAGCATCACTGTGTGACCCCCCATTGATGATGTTCATCATTGGGACGGGTAGGGTATTGGCACTCACGCCACCCACATAGCGGTATAAGGGTAATCCAAGTTCCATGGCGGCGGCTTTCGCAACAGCAAGCGAAACGCCTAAAATGGCATTGGCGCCAAGGTTTGATTTGTTTGCAGTGCCATCCATTTGAATCATCGTCTGGTCAATCAGGTTTTGATCAAAGACGGCAGCTCCCAATAGTTTTGGAGCTATCGCTTCATTGACATTATTTACTGCTTTTAAAACGCCTTTTCCCATATAAGCCTTTCCGCCATCGCGTAGTTCAACTGCTTCATGTTCACCGGTAGAAGCACCGGATGGTACTGCTGCGCGCCCCAGTATGCCGCTTTCGGTAATTACATCGACTTCGATGGTTGGGTTTCCTCTGGAATCAAAAATTTGTCTGGCGTGGATGTCAACGATTAGGCTCATAATTTATAAATTTTATAATAGTTTAGGCGTAATATATTACGCCTCTTCAAGTTAATTATTTTGAATGTTTTCCAAGAATTGATCAAAAAGGTAACTTGCATCGTGCGGCCCGGGGCTGGCTTCGGGGTGGTATTGCACCGAGAAGCAGTTTTTGCTTTTCATTTTGATTCCGGCCACTGTGTGGTCATTCAGATGCACATGGGTGATTTCAATTTCGGGATGGTTTTCAGTATCTTCCCTGTTGATGGCAAAACCGTGGTTTTGTGAGGTGATTTCCCCTTTTCCGGTAACCAAATTCATAATCGGGTGATTGATACCGCGGTGACCGTGGTGCATTTTATAGGTTGAAATGCCATTAGCTAAAGCTATTACCTGATGCCCCAGACAGATTCCAAAAAGGGGCAGGTTTTTATCAATGATTTGTTTTGCAACCTCTATGGCGTTAATTAACGGTTGCGGGTCTCCCGGTCCGTTTGAAAGGAAATATCCGTTGGGTTCAAAGGCTGCCATTTCATCAAAAGTGGCGTTGTATGGAAATACTTTAATGTAGCAATCCCTTTCAGCCAGGTTGCGTAAAATGTTTTTCTTGATGCCTATGTCAAGCGCAGCCACTTTATAAGTTGCGTTTTCGTTACCGAAAAAATAAGGTTCTTGTGTAGAAACTTTGGATGCCAATTCAAGCCCTTTCATATCAGGCACCTCGGCCAGTTGTTTTTTAAGACCTTCGATATTGTCCACGTCAGTTGAGATCACGGCGTTCATCGCTCCGTTGTCCCGTATGTAGCTCACCAAAGCACGTGTATCCACATCTGAAATGGCGAAAAGATTGCTTTGGTTTAAAAACTCCTCCAATGAAGCATCTGCAATGTCGCGTGAGTAGTTGTAGCTGAAGTTGCGGCAAATAAGCCCGGCGATTTTAATGCCTTCAGATTCCACTTCTTCTTTATTGGTGCCATAGTTCCCGATGTGGGCATTGGTGGTGACCATCAATTGGCCAAAGTAGGAGGGGTCTGTAAAAATTTCTTGATAACCGGTCATTCCCGTGTTAAAACAAACTTCGCCAAAGGCAGTGCCTTCTTTGTTGCCCACGGCTTTACCGTGAAAAATGGTTCCGTCTGCAAGTAAAATAAGGGCTTTTTTTCTAGTGTGGTACTTCATGTAGAATGTAAGTTGTGTTGTTTATACTAGGGTGCAAAAATAATATAAAAAAAGGGATAAACCGAAGCGGCTTATCCCTTTATTCACATTTACAAGGTTTGATTTTGCTAAAAAGTGTACCCCAACCTTAAATATAAATTCCAATCTACCCTCACACCATCATCATAATAGTTTTGAGGCTCATTTATCAAAAATCTATATCCAAAACCCAGAGCTGTTTCGTAATAAAACCCATTACCAATATTTCCCCTGTGCCCCCAAGTAGGGATAAGTGAAAAACTACTAATTACGATTCCATTGTTAGGCTGAAAAGCAATAAGTTCATCAGCAAAATATCTGGCTTTTACAGCAACAAAATTTCCACGATTATTGCTAATATCTTTAGAGTTTTTATGTCTTTTTCTAATATTATAATACCAACGAGGCTCTATTACTACCGAAGGTGAGAAAATGATATTAGAACGTATATGTGTTTCCTTCCATATTCCATCAGCATAACCCAACTCAGTGCGGAGTGCAAAACGGTTAAAAATTTTTAACTCGTGACTGAACCAAATCCCAAAAGGACCTATTTGAGCACTAAAGATTGATTTCTCAACTGACGCGTGTTTTCCTCCAACAACATCATCATCCTGTGCAAAAAGACATTGTCCTAACAGGATGAATATACATAGAATGGCTTTTTGTACAATATTTTGCCTCATTGAGAAAAGTATCCGTTCAATTGAAGATAAACTGTTTATCATTTTTGTTTTAAAAAGATTAAAAATTAATGTTATTCCTCTCTATTTAAGTTTAACCCAATGTTTAACTGGAGCATAAGTGGCCAAAAACCGCTATTTCCTTTCGCGTCAAAATAGAACTGTGGGCCAAGATCAAAAAGCAAATGCATTTTCCCATAGGAGCGTTGAAGGCCCCAAGTAGGTCCAATTGCAAAGTCATAGTCAGATTTTCTTTCAACATTATCCGCAATTGAAGGCCCCCTTGAAATCAACCTCCCGGAAATAAAATTTCCTGAATTGTTTTTTATTGATTTATTTTTATGGATTCTTTTATCAAAATTATAGAATCTTTTAACCTGTAAATCTACAAAAGGAGCAACGACATAAATAAGTCCGCTGCTAAAAGAGCTCTCTGTTAGATACGGATAAGATCCATTATAACCTACACCCACATTTGTAGAAAAAGTGGTTTTATTGCTTAAGGGCAATTCTACTTCAACACCCGGATTAATAAAATTAATCCGCCATACTTTTTGTGTCATTTCATTCTCTTGTGAAAAAGAATATTGAAAAAACAGAAATGTCAATAAAACAACTATTTTTTTCATTGAGAATACACCTTAGAAATTAAACTCAGTTTTTAAATAGCTTTTTAGTTGACTTTCCAAAAATGGTTTCAATTTCAACAAAATAAATACCTGAGGATAAATTTGAAACATCAATGGAACTATTTGAATTTGCAACCTGCTTCACCTTCTGCCCCAAACTATTATAGAGGTTAACTTGATATTCCAATGCATTTGTCCGGATATTAAAATAGTTACCGGCGGGATTGGGATAGACAGCAAAATCTATTGTTTCAAAATCATCAGCAGAAAGGTTTTGGGGCGTAAATGTATAAACAGTGCCATCGGGAATTATGCCCTGTAAAGCGATTGGCCCTTGTGGCTCATCACCGGCTTCAACAACTATGACTGTTGGGTTGGCGGGATTCCCAGACAGTAAATAAGCATCTTCTTCAATTTCATCTGTGTCAAAATTTATCAAAGGTATTAAAGCAACAATAGGCCCCGTTTCTCCCTCAAAAGAACCTTGAGGGTTGTTTATTTGACTGGGACCATAGCGGTATTCAATAATGTTACTGCCTTCATATAGCCATACTTGAAAATTCATAAAATCATTCCCTGTCACATCATCCCAAAAACCAACATTCTTCCATTCAATTTTTAAGATTTGGCTCCCTGCCGTACCTTCAGTTTTGTAGGATAAATTTGATTGTGAAACACCGGACGAATACCCCAAGTCTATTATATCTTGACCAATTGGAATTATTAAGGCAAAGGCGTCTTGAACAAATTCATCAAACACATTTGAAAGTGTGCCGCCAAGACCAAAATCGGGGAAATATATAGTACTGAAAACCTGTGTTGAAATCTGGAAGTCAAACCCAATAGGAATGGCATACCCCGGGTCATCCCAAATCTGGCCATTGTTTAATGAAGTACTGCCAACCAAGTCGTTATAAGGCTCGTTGGTGACACTAAAATTATAACCGTTTTGGGCATTCATCAAAAAGCCCGTTGATAATAAGACGAATAAAAGTAATTTTGTTTTCATTTTTGTTGCTTTAATTTTTTTAGTAAGTAATTGTGATACACTCTATTGAAAGCTTCTGTTTTCATAAATCACATAAAAAGAAGCCACATTCTCTTCATAGATTTCTTCAGTGAAAAACCCGAGTAACTCCTGGTCATGGATGTGCATCACTTTTTCTTCGGGAAAAGAAACATTCAGGGTAAATGTTATCTCCCCTTCATCATAATATTCACCCGGTTCAGGCAGTTCATGTGTAACATAATAGAACTTCATTTCAACAAAATAATGATTTTCTGAAACTTTATTCCAATTGGCATTATAGGTTCTTATATGCATATAACATTGCTCGTGTTCTTTATCAAAAGCATAAATATTTATTCGAAAACCTCCATCATTATGTGCTGACATGTAAGTACTCAACTCACATTCTGTAAGCTCAACTTCTTTAGTTGTCCCGTTGTTTAGCAATAAAGTGATGCCTACAGGTTTCCAACTTCCAATCAATGGGTCTCTGTATGAATCATCATCTGAGGAGCAAGAAAGGAGAAATGCCAATGCCAGTAAAAATAAAAATAGCTTTTTCAACAACAAGAAGTTTAAAAAATTGAGCTTATCCCAAGGTTTGTGTGTGTGTGTGTGTAGTGGTTGTTCATTTTACAAAACATTATAGGTTAATAACCTTGAAAACAAAAAAAGGAATAATATTTAAAACATCCTAAAATTTAATCATAAAAAAAAGGGATAAGCCTTGAAAGTTTATCCCTTATGTTTTAGAATGAAATTAAAATTTTATTCTTTTTCCTTTTTTGGTTCTTCTTGAGTGTTGTCTTCAGAAGTTTCGGGAGCGGTTGCTTCCGGGGTTTCTTCTGTTTTAACATCTTCAGTAACTTCCGGAGTTGTATCTGCTACCGGTGCGTCTACCACTTTTTCTGCCGGGGCAGCTTTAGCTACAGGCTCGTCAGTTTTTTTGGTGCGACCTCTTCTGGTTGACTTTTTCTTGGCAGGTTTGTTGGCGTTGTACACCTCGTTGTAGTCAACAAGTTCTATCATCGCCATATCTGCGTTGTCACCCAAACGGTTACCCAATTTGATGATCCTGGTGTACCCACCCGGGCGGTCACCCACCTTTACGGCTACATCCCTGAAAAGCTCAGTTACAGCTTCTTTTTGACGCAATCTGCTGAAAACAATACGTCTGTTGTGCGTGGTGTCTTCTTTGGATTTGGTTACTAAAGGCTCTACAAACTGCTTCAAAGCTTTTGCTTTTGCAACAGTAGTATTGATTCTTTTATGTTCAATTAGGGAGCACGCCATGTTTGCCAACATTGACCTTCTGTGTGCTGTCTTTCTGCCTAAGTGATTTACTTTTTTTCCGTGTCTCATTTTCTTAGTTGTTAGAGGTGAGTGGTGAGTGGTGAGTAAAAACTCTCATCTCACGTCTCAAATCTCAAGTCTTAATTAATCTCTGTCTAATTTATATTTTGAAAGATCCATTCCAAAGGTCAGGCCTTTTACATTTACCAACTCTTCCAATTCAGTCAATGATTTTTTACCAAAGTTTCTGAATTTCATCAAGTCGTTTTTGTTGTAAGAAACCAGGTCGCCCAAGGTATCCACTTCAGCAGCTTTCAAGCAGTTTAATGCCCTTACTGAAAGGTCCATATCAATCAGTTTGGTTTTTAACAACTGACGCATATGTAAGGATTCCTCATCATAAGTTTCAGTTTGGGCAATTTCATCGGCCTCAAGGGTGATGCGCTCATCGCTGAACAACATAAAGTGGTGAATCAATGTTTTTGCAGCTTCGGTTAAAGCATCTTTAGGATGGATAGAACCGTCTGAAACGATTTCAAAAATCAGTTTTTCGTAATCTGTTTTTTGCTCTACACGGAAGTTTTCAATGCTGTACTTCACATTTTTGATTGGTGTGTAGATAGAGTCAGTGAAAATGGTTCCAAGGGGTGCATTTGCTTTTTTGTTTTCTTCAGCAGGCACATATCCCCTTCCTTTTTCAATGGTCATTTCCATATTCAGGTTGACTTTAGCATCTAAATTGCAGATTACTAAATCAGGGTTTAAAATCTGAAAACCTGAAATAAACTTTTGGAAGTCACCGGCGGTAATTTGGTCTTTGCCTGAAATAGACATAGTAACTGTTTCGTTGTCGATTTCATCGATTTGACGTTTAAAACGCACTTGTTTTAAACCAAGGATGATTTCAGTAACATCTTCTACAACTCCGGGGATGGTTGAAAACTCGTGATCAACTCCTTCAATTCTGATAGAGGTGATAGCGAAACCTTCCAGTGAAGAAAGTAGTACTCTTCTAAGCGCGTTACCAACGGTCAATCCATAGCCTGGTTCTAAAGGGCGGAACTCAAATTTCCCTTCAAAATCGGTTGAATTGATCATTATAACTTTATCGGGCTTCTGAAAATTTAGTATTGCCATGTTTGTGATTCCTAGTGTTTATTATTTAGAGTATAATTCGACGATGAACTGAGTGTTGATGTTCTCTGGAATTTGGATGCGTTGTGGAACGGCAATAAAAGTACCTTCCATTTTGTCACCATTCCAATTGATCCACTCATAAGGGTGTGATGCGTTTGAAAGTGATCTTGAAATCACCTCAAGCGACTTTGATTTTTCTCTTACAGAAACAACATCACCGGGCTTAACGTGGTATGAAGGAATGTTTACCTTTTCACCGTTTATCAGGATGTGTCTGTGAGAAACAAGTTGACGTGCACCGCTGCGGGTAGGGGCAATGCCCATTCTGAACACAACGTTGTCTAATCTTGATTCACAAAGCTGAAGTAAAACGTCACCGGTAATACCATCAGCAGCAGTAGCTTTTTTGAACATGTTCCTGAACTGACGCTCAAGAATCCCATAAGTGTACTTGGCTTTTTGCTTTTCCATTAACTGGGTAGCATATTCAGATTTTTTACCTCTGCGTTTTGCGTTACCGTGTTGCCCCGGAGGGTAGTTTCTTTTTTCAAAGGCTTTGTCGTCACCATAAATAGCCTCGCCAAATTTTCGGGCTATTTTAGTTTTTGGACCAATGTATCTTGCCATAATTTAATTGTTTTTGAAGGGATGATGAATTAAGGCTTGTCCTCCATCTATCGTTTTCCTTCTGTTGATTATACTTAATGTTTATCCTCCCCCTAAATCCCCATCCAAAAGAGGGGGACTTTTGGAGTTTTAATAATATTGTTTACTTCTAACTTCGTACTTCTACCTTCTAACTTAATTAGACCCTTCTTCTTTTAGGAGGCCTGCATCCGTTGTGGGGAATTGGTGTAACGTCAATAATTTCAGTTACTTCAACACCTGCATTGTGAATAGAGCGAATAGCAGATTCCCTTCCGTTTCCGGGCCCTTTTACATACACTTTTACTTTGCGTAAACCTGCATCGTGAGCAACTTTTGTTGCATCTTCAGCAGCAAGTTGAGCAGCATAAGGAGTGTTTTTCTTTGATCCTCTAAAGCCCATTTTACCGGCAGAAGACCAAGAGATTACATCACCGTTTTTGTTTGTCAACGAGATGATAATATTGTTAAAGGAAGCTGTAACGTGTGCTTCACCTACAGATTCAACAATAACTTTACGTTTTTTTGTGGTTGTTTTTGCCATATCTCTAGGTATTATTTAGTTGCTTTTTTCTTGTTAGCAACAGTTTTACGTTTTCCTTTTCTGGTTCTTGAGTTATTCTTGGTGCGTTGTCCACGAAGGGGAAGTCCCGATCTGTGACGAATGCCCCTGTAACATCCAATGTCCATCAAGCGTTTGATGCTTATTTGGACTTCTGAACGCAATTCACCCTCAATTTTAAAATTTCCTACAGCATCACGAATACGACCGATTTCATCATCGTCCCATTCATTTACTTTTTTGTCTTCACTTACTTCAGCTTTTGCCAAAATGTCTTTGGCACGGCTTTTACCAATACCAAATATGTAAGTTAACGCGATTACACCCCTTTTTTGTTTCGGGATATCTACACCTGCTATTCTTGCCATATCTTAACCTTGTCTTTGTTTGAACTTTGGGTTCTTTTTGTTAATAACGAATAATTTGCCTTTGCGACGTACAATTTTGCAATCGGCACTTCTTTTTTTAATGGATGCTCTTACTTTCATTTTATTAGTATCTGTAAGTTATTCTTGCCTTAGATAAATCGTAAGGACTCATTTCTAGTTTTACTTTATCTCCGGGCAGTAATTTAATGTAATGCATTCTCATTTTACCCGAAATGTGTGCTGTAACAACGTGACCGTTTTCCAGCTCTACCCGAAACATAGCGTTTGATAGTGCTTCTATTATAGTTCCATCTTGTTCTATTGCAGACTGCTTTGCCATAAATATTTCAAATTTCAAATTTCAAATTCCAAATTCCAATTCTTTTATAAAATTCTCCATTTGGAGTTTGGTGCTTGTCAGTTGTTTCTTTTTAAGCTACTGCTTTTCTGTTTTTACCTGATTTCATTAAACCATCATAGTGTCTGTTCAACAAGTATGCATTGATTTGTTGCATAGTGTCGATTGCCACACCCACCATAATCAATAGGGATGTTCCTCCATAGAACAATGCCCAACCGGGTTGCAAACCTAACAATTTTACCGCAAATGCAGGGAAAATTGCTATCAAAGCCAGGAATATCGATCCCGGAAGTGTGATTTGCGACATAATTCTGTCTAAATAGTCTGCAGTTTCAGTACCGGGTTTAATACCTGGAACAAAACCACCACTACGTTTTAAATCATCTGCCATCTTATTTGTGGGAACGGTTACCGCGGTATAGAAATAGGTAAATACAATTACCAATAAGAAAAATACCAGATTGTACCAAAACCCAAAAATATCACTAAAAGCTACAGTGAACGACTGTGCCATATCAGATTGTGACAAACCTGCAACAGCTGCGGGAACAAACATAATTGCCTGAGCAAAGATGATTGGCATTACACCCGAAGCATTTAGCTTTAATGGAATGTACTGTCTTGAGCCCACCGTGTTTTTCTCATAGCCACCTGTAGCGGTTCTTCTGGCATATTGCACCGGAATTTGCCGTACAGCCATTACCAGTAATACACAGAGCAATATGATTACAAACCAAATTACAAGCTCTATCAGGATAAAGATTAGCCCACCGTTTGATTCAAATACCCTGGAAGCAAATTCCTGAACAAATGATTGTGGTAGTGTGGCGATGATACCCACCATAATCAATATGGAGATACCATTTCCAATTCCTCTATCGGTAATTTTTTCACCCAACCACATTGCAAATATACACCCTGTGGTTAATATGATTACCGCTGATACAATAAACGTCATATCATTTCCTAAAAGAAAAGCTTCAGCCGGCAGTATGTTGTAAAGGTTGTAAATATAGCCTGGACCCTGAACCAATGTGATAGCAATGGTTAACCAACGTGTAATCTGAGTGATTTTTTTTCTTCCGCTTTCACCTTCTTTTTGAAGCTTCTGCAAATAAGGCACGGCAATACCCATTAACTGAACAACAATAGAAGCAGAGATATAAGGCATAATTCCCAATGCAAAGACAGAGGCATTTGAAAATGCACCTCCTGTAAAAGCATTAAGAAGACCTAAGATTCCGCCATCGGTTTGATCTGCCAAACCTTGTAATTGAGAAGCATCAATACCCGGAAGTACAACCTGTGCTCCAAAACGGTACACAACGAGTAATCCTAAAGTAAAGAGAATTCTGTTTCTCAATTCTTCTATTTTCCAAATATTCTTAAGGGTATTAATAAATTTCATTTGATAGGGGTTGTTATAAAATTACCACTTCGCCACCTGCAGCTTCAATAGCTTTTTGTGCAGTAGCCGTAAATTTGTGAGCTGATACTTTTACCTTAACATTAAGTTCGCCTCTACCTAGTATCTTAACCATTTCATTTTTTGTTGCCAGTCTCAGTGCAATCATAGCGTCCATATCCAAAACATCAGTGATTTTCTTTTCATCAACCAGTTTTTGAATGGTATCAAGATTTACACCTTGATATTCTTTGCGGTTGATGTTTTTGAAACCAAATTTTGGAACTCGTCTTTGAAGTGGCATTTGTCCACCTTCAAAACCTATTTTTTTGCTGTATCCTGAACGGGATTTGGCACCTTTGTGACCTCTGGAAGCAGTTCCACCTGTTCCTGAACCTTCACCGCGACCCAATCTTTTATTCTTTTTCTTTACCGAACCTTCAGCAGGTTTTAAGTTACTTAAATCCATAGTATATTAATGTCTTATTTTGTTTCATCTTATGCAAATTTATTTCAATAGGTATAAGATGGAATTCGCTTTTTGAATATTTTGTTATAATTTGTAAGCTAACTACTTGCTCATTTCTTCAACAGAAACCAAGTGTTTTACTTTATTAACCATACCAATAATGGCTGGTGTGTTATCGTGTACAACGGTCTGACCTATTTTTCTAAGCCCTAACGATTCAAGCGTTCTCTTTTGCGTCTGTGGACGGTTGATGGCGCTTTTTACTTTTGTTACTTTTATCTTTGTCATAACTCGTTTATTTATCCTTTAAACACTTTCTCAAGTGAAACTCCACGTTGTCTTGCGACAGTATGAGCACTTCTCATTTGCAATAAAGCATCAAAAGTTGCTTTTACCACGTTGTGAGGGTTTGATGAGCCTTGTGATTTTGACAATACGTCGTGTACACCAACGGCTTCAAGAACAGCACGCACGGCACCCCCGGCAATCAAACCGGTACCCGGTGCAGCAGGAAGTAGATTTACTCTTGCTCCGCCATACTTTCCTTTTTGCTCGTGAGGTAAAGTGGTCTTGTTCAAAGGAATTCTCACAAGATTTTTCTTTGCATCTTCAATAGCTTTAGCAATTGCAGAAGCAACATCTTTTGATTTTCCAAGTCCCTGGCCAACTACTCCGTTTTCATCACCCACAACAACAATGGCTGAAAACCCGAAAGCTCTACCACCTTTTGTTACTTTGGTCACACGTTGTACACCAACAAGACGATCTTTCAATTCTAACCCGCCGGGTTTTACTATTTCTACGTTATTATAATCTTGATACATAATTTTTTAGAATTTAAGTCCGCCTTCTCTGGCTCCTTCTGCTAATGATTTAACTCTACCGTGGTATAAATAACCACCTCTGTCAAAAGAAATTGCCTCGACACCTGCTTTCACAGCTTTATCGGCAATTGCTTTTCCAACTAATTTTGCGGCTTCAACTTTAGTAACTTTTGAGGTATCTAAGTCTTTGTCTCTTGAAGATGCAGAGGCAATGGTTTTGCCGTTTACATCGTCAATAAGTTGTGCATAGATTTCATTGTTACTTCTGAAAACTGCAAGTCTTGGTCTTTGTTCAGTGCCGGAAATAATTTTTCTAACTCTGAGCCTGATTCTATTTCTTCTTTCGGTTTTAGATAATGCCATAACTTTTATGCTTATGCAGATTTACCTGCTTTTCTTCTTAATACTTCACCAACAAACTTGATTCCTTTTCCTTTGTAAGGTTCCGGTTTACGGAAGCCACGTATTTTTGCAGCGACTTGACCAACAAGTTGTTTGTCGTGTGATGTAAGTTTTACAATTGGGTTTTTACCTTTTTCAGTTATTGCTTCCACTTTGACTTCAGGGGCGATGTCAAGAACAATATTGTGAGAATATCCCACAGCAATGTCAAGCCTTTGTCCTTGATTGGTTGCTCTGTAACCAACACCAACCAGTTCAAGTTCTTTAGTCCAACCTTCAGAAACACCTTGGATCATATTGTTCACCAATGAGCGATATAAACCATGTTTTGCACGGTCGTTTTTGTGGTCTGTTGCACGCTCTACATACACGTTTCCTTCTTCTACTTTGACAGTTACATCAGAAAATTCCTGAGTTAACTCTCCTAATTTTCCCTTTGCCGTAATGGTGTTGTTTTCAACAGTTATTGTTACACCATTTGGGATTGCTACCGGATTATTACCTATTCTAGACATTTTTTGTCGTTTTTTAGTAAACGTAACACAATACTTCTCCACCAACATTCTGAGCTTTGGCTTGCTTTCCTGTCAATACACCGTGAGATGTTGACACTATGGCAATACCAAGACCGTTAAGAATTCTTGGAAGTTCAGTTGAACTTGCATATTTACGTAAACCAGGTTTACTGATTCGTTCTATTTTTCTGATCACGGGCTCTTTAGTTACTTTGTCATATTTCAAAGCAATTTTGATAGTTCCCTGAGGTCCTTTGTCATCTTCAAATTTGTAACTTAAGATGTATCCTTGGTCAAATAAGATTTTAGTGATTTCTTTTTTCAAATTTGACGCAGGAATTTCAACCACTCTGTGGTTGGCCATGGATGCATTTCTAATTCTGGTTAGAAAATCTGCGATTGGATCTGTTGTCATTTATTGTTTATTTGCGGATGTGGTTTTTCGATTTTTGGCCGAAACCTTCATCCAGTTATTTTAAAGTTTTGAATTGCTGCGGTGCAACAATTTTACAGTATGTTGCGATGCAACAATTTTACAGTATGTAGCAATACAACAATTATGTTTATTACCAGCTTGCCTTTCTCACACCGGGAATAAGACCTTGATTGGCCATTTCCCTGAAAGTTACACGTGAAAGTCCAAAAGTTCTCATATACCCTCTTGGTCTTCCGGTTAACTTACAACGGTTGTGAAGTCTAACGGGTGAAGCGTTTTTTGGTAGTTTTTGTAGTGCATCATAGTCGCCGGCTTCTTTTAGGGCCTTACGCTTTTCAGCATATTTATCTACCATTTTTTGTCTTTTCACCTCGCGGGCTTTCATTGATTCTTTAGCCATCTCTTAGTTCTTTTTAAAGGGTAATCCCAGTTCTGTTAAAAGTGATTTTGCTTCTTTATCTGTCTCAGCATTTGTTACAAATGTGATGTCCATACCCTGGATTTTGTTAACCTTATCAATATCAATTTCAGGGAAAATGATTTGTTCGGTAACACCCAAGGTGTAGTTGCCCCTTCCGTCAAAACCGCTGCTTTTGATGCCGCCAAAGTCACGCACACGTGGTAAAGCTGAAGTTACAAGTCTGTCAAGAAACTCATACATTCTTTCGCCACGAAGGGTTACTTTTACACCAATGGGCATTCCTTTACGGAGTTTGAATGATGCAACGTCTTTCTTAGAGATGGTCGATACTGCTTTTTGTCCGGCAATTCTTGTGATTTCATCAACTGAATAGTCGATTAATTTCTTGTCGGCCACAGCGGCACCTACACCCCTTGAGATTACAATTTTTTGTAATCTGGGAACCTGCATTACATTTTTGTAACCAAATTCTTCCTTAAGAGCATTAATTACTCGGCTCTTGTATTCTTCCTTAAGTCTTGGTGAATATCCCATAACTATATTACTTCATTAGATTTTTTAGAAAAGCGCACTTTCTTGTCGCCTTCCATTTTATAACCAACTCTTGTAGCTTTTTTTGATTTGGCATCAATTAAAGCAAGGTTAGAAATGTGAATAGGAGCTTCTTTTTTCACTATACCACCCTGTGGGTTTTTAGTGTTTGGTTTCTCATGTTTTGAAACCAGATTGACTCCTTCTACTATGGCTTTATTTTTTTCAGTTAAAACACGCATTACTTTGCCCTCTGATCCTTTGTGGTCACCGGCAATAACTACTACGTTGTCTCCTGATTTAATTTTAAGCTTTGTCATTGTTTCTTAAGTTAAAGCACTTCTGGTGCTAATGATACAATTTTCATAAATTGTTTATCGCGCAATTCTCTGGCAACCGGGCCAAACACACGTGTACCTCTCATCTCGCCGGTAGGGTTTAATAGAACACAAGCGTTGTCATCAAAACGAATGTATGAACCGTCAGGTCTTCTTACTTCTTTGGTGGTGCGTACAACAACAGCTGTAGATACCGCCCCTTTTTTGATGTTTCCGTTTGGTGTAGCTTCTTTAACAGTTACTACAATCTTATCTCCTATGGAAGCATACCTTTTTTTAGTACCTCCCAATACACGGATTGTTAGCACTTCTTTTGCTCCCGTGTTGTCTGCAACTTTTAGTCTTGATTCTTGTTGTAACATGATTATTTAGCTCTTTCAATGATTTCTACTAATCTCCAACACTTAGATTTGCTTAAAGGTCTTGTTTCCATGATCCTTACAGTATCTCCTTCGTTGCAATCGTTCTTTTCGTCGTGAGCGACATATTTTTTAGTCTTTAACACGAACTTTCCGTACATAGGGTGTTTCATTTTTTTAACCTCTGCCACAACAATGGATTTTTCCATTTTGTTGCTGGTTACGATCCCGATACGCTCTTTTCTTAAATTTCTGTTTTCCATCTTTCAGCTGTACTGTTATTGTACTTCTCTTTTAATTAGTTCAGTCTGGATTCTGGCAATTGCTCTTCTTTGAAATCTAAGTTGAATAGGGTTTTCCAAAGGTGAAATAGCGTGTGCCATTTTCATTTCTGTATATACTTTTTTAGAATCTGCAAGTTTTTCTTGCAATTTAGCCGTTGATGCTTCTCTAATTTCTGCTTGTTTCATTATCCCGTAGTATTAAGCTTGAAAATCTCTAGCTGTTATAAACTTGGTTCTCACCGGCAATTTTTGAGCTGCCAGGCGTAAAGCTTCTTTGGCGACATCTGCAGGTACTCCGGCTACTTCAAAAAGTATTCTTCCGGGTTTAACTACAGCGGCCCAATATTCCACAGCTCCTTTTCCTTTACCCATACGAACCTCAAGAGGCTTTTTAGTGATAGGCTTGTCCGGAAATATCTTAATCCAGAGTTGACCCTCCCTTTTCATAAATCGGGTAGCGGCTATACGGGCTGCTTCAATTTGACGTGATGTCAAAAAGTTTGAGTCTAATGATTTAATACCAAAGGTTCCGTTTGATAATTGATGCCCACGTTGTGAAACACCTTTCATGCGGCCTTTCATTTGCTTACGGAACTTAGTTTTTTTCGGTTGTAACATTTTCTTTAGTTTAAAAAATTACTTTCTGCGACGTGCTTTTGGTTTTCCTGCTCCACCTTTTTCATTCTTTCCTGCTTGCTTTTTTGTTAAGCCAACTAGCGGAGAAAGCTCTCTCTTTCCAAACACTTCGCCTTTCATTATCCATACTTTAACACCCAATCTTCCATAGGTAGTATGTGCTTCAACAAGAGCATAATCAATGTCTGCCCTAAAGGTTGAAAGAGGTATGCGACCTTCTTTAAAAGACTCTGAACGTGCCATTTCAGCACCGTTAAGTCGTCCTGAAATCTGAATCTTGATACCTTCTGCATTCATTCTTATTGCCGCGGCAATTGCCATTTTTATTGCACGTCTGTATGAAATTCTGCTTTCAATTTGACGGGCAACACTGGTTGCCACTAAAAATGCATCTAGCTCAGGTCTTTTGATTTCAAAAATATTGATTTGAACCTCTTTTCCGGTGATCTTTTTAAGCTCTTCTTTTAACTTGTCTACCTCCTGGCCGCCTTTTCCGATAATGATACCGGGTCTTGCGGTGGTGATAGTAACGGTTACAAGCCTAAGTGTGCGCTCAATGATTACTCTGGACACACTAGCTTTTGCCAAACGAGCATGAACATATTTTCTAATCTTGTCGTCTTCAGCAATCTTGTTGCCGTAGTCGTTGCCTCCATACCAGTTAGATTCCCATCCTCTGATGATTCCAAGGCGATTTCCGATTGGATTTGTTTTTTGTCCCATTTAATTAATTGCTTTGTGTGTTATCTTTAGCTCCTAAAACCACGGTTACGTGATTGGAACGTTTTCTGATTCTGTGTGCACGACCTTGTGGTGCTGTGCGTAAACGCTTTAGCATAGATCCGCCGTCTACTCTGATTTCCTGAACAAACAGGTTGGCATCTTCAATGCTGGCGTCTTCATTTTTTGCTTGCCAGTTTGCAACGGCAGACAACAACAGTTTTTCCAATCTGCGTGAAGACTCCTTTGAACTGAACTTCAAAATATTAAGCGCTTTATCTACGTTTTCACCTCTTACTAAATCTGCCATTAGGCGCATTTTTCTTGGTGAAGTCGGGCAGTTATTCAACTTTGCAAAGGCGATGTTTTTCTTCGCTTCTTTGACCTGTTCTGCTCTTTCTCTTTTACGAACTCCCATAGCTTATTATTTTTTTCCTTTGTTTTTAGCACCTGCATGACCCCTGAAAGATCTTGTGGGTGAAAATTCGCCTAGTTTATGTCCTACCATGTTTTCAGTAACATACACGGGAATAAATTGTTTTCCGTTGTGTACTGCGATGGTTTGTCCAACAAAGTCCGGTGTTATCATCGAAGCTCTTGACCAGGTTTTGATCACGCTTTTCTTGTTTGTATCAACGTTTTGCTGAACTTTTTTCTCTAATTTAAAGTGAACGTAAGGTCCTTTTTTTAACGATCTTGCCATAGCTTATTTCTTTCTACGTTCTATAATATATTTATTACTTGCTTTTGTTTTAGTACGGGTTCTGAAACCTTTTGCAGGCAGTCCCTTTCTAGAACGTGGGTGACCTCCTGAAGCACGACCTTCACCACCACCCATTGGGTGATCTACAGGGTTCATTGCAACTGGTCTTGTTCTGGGTCTTCTGCCCAACCATCTGCTTCTACCTGCTTTACCTGAAACTAACAACTGGTGATCACTGTTTGAAACAGCTCCAATGGTTGCCATACAGGTTAACAGGATTAAACGTGTTTCACCTGAAGGAAGTTTCACAGTTGCAAACTTACCGTCTCTTGCCATCAATTGGGCAAATGATCCGGCGCTTCTTGCAAGCGATGCTCCTTGTCCGGGTCTTAACTCGATACAAGATATTATGGTACCCAATGGAATGTCTGAAAGTGGCATTGCATTACCAATTTCCGGGGCTACATTAGCTCCTGAAACGATGTTTTGTCCCACTTGCAATCCGTTTTGAGCGATTACATAACGCTTCTCACCATCCTGGTAGTTTACCAAAGCGATGAACGCTGTTCTATTTGGATCATACTCGATTGTTTGAACTGTGGCCGGAATCCCGGTTTTGTTTCTTTTGAAATCGATGATACGATACCTCTGCTTGTGACCTCCACCTACATAGCGAATGGTCATTTTTCCTCTGTTGTTTCTACCACCGGATTTCTTTTTCGGAGCAAGCAAGCTTTTCTCCGGCTTATCAGCAGTAATGGCATCAAAGCCATTTACTACTCTAAAACGCTGGCCCGGGGTAACGGGTTTTAATTTTCTTACTGACATTGTTGTCTAATTTCTAGATGTTGTTGTAAAAATCTATTGTTTCTCCCTCGGCGACCTGTACAATTGCTTTTTTGTAAGCAGTTGTTTTACCAGTGATAATTCCCGTTTTTGTATAGCGGGTTTTTCGATCAGGACGAACATTAATTGTGCGAACTTTAGTAACAGAAACTCCATAAACTGTTTCAACAGCTTGTTTTATTTCAATCTTATTCGCCTCATTAGCAACTATAAAGCCATAGATATTTTTATCTTCAGCATCGCGTGTTGCTTTTTCTGTAATGATGGGTTTAATTAAGATATTCATAATTTCTATTTACTTAAGTTTTGCTCAATTCCTTCTAACGAACTTTCCAAAAGCACAAGACTATTTGCATTCAGAATTTTATAAGTGCTTAATTCTGAATTAGTTATGACTTCTATTCCTTTCAAATTGCGCGAGGACAAATATACATTATTATTTAACTCTCCCAACACAAATAAGGATTTTTTGTCCTGTAGTCCAAGAGCGGTTAAAAGTTGTGTAAAATTCTTTGTTTTTGGAGCTTCAAAATTGAAATCTTCAAGTACAAATATTTGCTTGTCTTTAGCCTTCATGGTCAAGGCTGATTTACGTGCAAGTCTTTTCAAATTCTTGTTTAATTTGAAGGAGTAGCTTCTTGGTCTTGGGCCAAAAACTCTACCACCCCCTTTAAACAATGGGTTTTTGATGTTACCTGCGCGCGCAGTCCCTGTACCTTTTTGCTTTTTGATTTTTCTGGTACTTCCGACTATTTCAGCACGTTCTTTAGTTTTGTGAGTACCTTGACGCTGATTGGCCAAATACTGCTTTACATCTAAATATACAGCGTGATTGCTCGGCTCTATTGCGAAAACATTTTTAGAAAGGTTAACCTCTCTACCTGTTTCTTTTCCGTTGATATCTAATACTGCTACCTTCATTATTTCTGAATAATTACATAAGCGTTTTTATGACCGGGCACACAACCTTTGATCACAATCAAGTTCTTTTCGGGAACAATTTTTAAAACCCTTAAATTTTCAACTTTTACTTTATCACCACCCATTCTTCCGGCCATACGCATTCCTTTGAATACTCTGGCAGGGTAGGAGGCCGCACCGATAGATCCTGGAGCTCTTAAACGGTTATGCTGACCGTGAGTCGCTTGACCCACACCGGCAAAACCATGTCTTTTAACAACACCTTGGAATCCTTTTCCTTTTGAGATTCCTGAAACATCTACAAATTCACCTTCAGTAAAATGTTCTACTGTGATGGTATCACCTAATTTATACTCCTCTTCAAATCCTTGGAATTCTACGACTTTACGTTTTGCAACGGATCCTGCTTTTTTAGCGTGGCCTTCGGCAGCTTTATTGGCAGTCTTTTTGTCATCGAAACCAAGTTGAAGAGCTTCATACCCGTCAACCTCAGCGGTTCTGACTTGGGTAACTACGCATGGCCCTGCTTCAATTACGGTACAGGGAATGTTTTTCCCGTTCTCGTCAAAGATGCTGGTCATGCCTACTTTTTTTCCAATTAACCCAGACATATTTTAGTTTTTTATTATTGACAATTCGCGACTTGTCTGATTTATTTTCTGTATTAAGACAAGTCGCGACTTGTCTCTAAAAACTTCAGGGTCAA
This sequence comes from Planktosalinus sp., assembly GCF_059864935.1. Lineage (NCBI taxonomy): Bacteria > Pseudomonadati > Bacteroidota > Flavobacteriia > Flavobacteriales > Flavobacteriaceae > Planktosalinus > Planktosalinus sp. The sequence goes on along the minus strand of NZ_JCBCCK010000083.1, from coordinate 1,842 downwards.
AATACGTTCGACCCTGAATGTATTTTTACCGTTTTTCCTTCGCTCGCAGCTCCGGACATGTATACCCACGCAGGTGGGCATCTCGTCATTTATTTGCCAATTTGAACATTTCATTGACGAGATTTCCGCCTTCGCGGAAATTTGATTTTATCACACCTTGATCTCTACCTCAACACCACTTGGTAACTCTAACTTCATTAGAGCGTCAATGGTTTTTGAAGAAGAACTGTAGATATCCAGCAAACGTTTGTAAGAACTCAATTGAAACTGCTCTCTTGATTTCTTGTTTACGTGAGGAGAACGCAATACAGTAAAGATTTTTTTGTGAGTTGGTAACGGAATAGGTCCTGTTACAACTGCTCCTGTATTCTTTACAGTTTTAACGATTTTCTCTGCAGATTTATCTACCAAGTTGTAATCGTATGATTTTAGCTTTATTCTGATTTTTTGACTCATCGCTGTTAAAATTAATCGTTAGCTCCTTTAGCTTTTTTAATTACTTCTTCTGAAATATTTGATGGTGTCTCAGCATAGTGTGAGAATTCCATCGTTGAAGTTGCCCTACCTGATGATAGTGTTCTCAATGTGGTTACATATCCAAACATTTCAGATAAAGGAACTGTTGCTTTTATAGTTTTTGCTCCTGCACGGTCGCCCATGTTGCTCACCTGACCGCGACGGCGGTTCAAGTCACCCACAATGTCACCCATGTTCTCTTCGGGAGTGATTACTTCAATTTTCATAATTGGTTCAAGAATTACAGCTCCGGCAGCTTTTGAAGCAGCCTTGTAACCCATCTTAGCAGCAAGTTCAAACGAAAGGGAATCAGAATCCACTGCGTGGAAAGATCCGTCCTTAAGTGTAATCTTCATGCTATCCATTTCAAATCCGGCAAGAGGGCCATTTTTCATAGCTTCCCTAAATCCTTTTTCAATGGCCGGAACATATTCCTTAGGAACGTTTCCACCTTTTATCATATTTACAAATTCAAGACCGATTTTTCCTTCTTCAGCAGGCTCCATTGTAAATACAATATCAGCAAATTTACCGCGACCACCCGATTGTTTTTTGTAAACTTCCCTGTGATCTGCTCTTTTTGTAATTGCTTCTTTGTACTCAACCTGAGGTTCTCCCTGGTTTACTTCTACTTTGAATTCGCGACGCAAACGGTCAACGATAATATCAAGGTGAAGCTCACCCATACCTGAAATGATGGTTTGCCCTGAAGCCTCGTCAGTTCTTACGGTAAACGTAGGATCCTCTTCAGCAAGCTTAGATAAAGCCATTCCTAATTTGTCAACATCAGCCTTGGTTTTTGGCTCCACAGCAATACCGATAACGGGATCCGGGAACACCATGCTTTCCAAAACAATTGGATGTTTTTCTGAAGATAAGGTGTCTCCAGTTTTGATATCTTTAAAACCAACCGCAGCTCCAATATCACCTGCTTCAATATAATCGATGGCATTTTGCTTGTTAGCATGCATTTGGTATATTCTTGAAATACGTTCTTTATTCCCTGAACGGTTATTTAAAACGTAAGAACCGGCATCAAGTCTTCCTGAATAAGCACGGAAAAATGCCAAACGACCCACAAAAGGATCAGTAGCAATTTTAAATGCCAATGCAGCAAAAGGCTCATTAACATCGGGCTTTCTAAATTCTTCTTTTTCAGTGTTTGGGTTAACTCCTATAATACCCTCTTTATCCATCGGTGAAGGCAAATAACGACATACGGCATCTAATAAGAATTGAACTCCTTTATTTTTGAAAGCAGAACCACATATCATAGGTATGATACTCATATCCATAACTGCAGCTCTCAAAGCAGCGTGCACTTCG
>NZ_JCBCCK010000340.1:0-1991 GCF_059864935.1 Planktosalinus sp. | reverse complement strand
GGAAGCACGCTCAGTCCGTTGTATGACGATTTGTTGTGCCACATCCATTCGCCCACTTTGCCCCATTCATTGGGTTTAATGGAAACGGTTGCCGAAACATTATTGTCATTTTCACCGTTGCGATAGCCTTTTTTAATCCATTGCTCATTAAATTTGGCAATGCGCTTCAATAAATCCATAGTATCCTCGTGACGGGTGATGGCACCCTTAGGAGCATTTTGGGGGATACAAACTATCATTTGCTTGGGATTGAGCAAATCCTCTTCAATCAGCTCAGGATGGTAAGCTACCAGATATTTGCAGAGTGCTTCGTCTTTGCCAATACGAATGCGACGGATATAATTGTCATTGTGCCAAGCATGGATGCCGGACGAAGTGCCCAATACCAATGAAGTGGTCCCTGAAGGCTTAATAGTGGTCGTGCGAGCTGCAATATTTATATCAATTTGTGCAGCTACTTCTTCATTGATTTTCTTGACCACGGCTGCGGCTTCATCAAGGTTGAGTTTATCGAGTTTTCCTGAGGCAATTCCGGTCATGCCCACACCGATTAGGGCGTCTTTTTCGGTATGGGTCTTCCATTTTTCACGTAAGTAATGAAAATTGGTATATCCGGCTTGAAGTGTTCCCAGGAAAGCGGCTGTTGCAACACGCTCATTAAGATCTTGTTGGTTTTCGATATTGCTGACGTTAACTTCACAAAGATTGCAAAACTGGAAAGGCAGTAAGGCAATTTCACAACAGGGGTTGGTACCCCAATCGATGTTGTTGGTAAAATAAAACCCGGGTTCGCCACTGCCACTCAATTCTATTTTTTTCCAAAGTTCAAAAAACTCCCGTTCGGTGATGCTGTCGCGGTGCAGTACAGCTGAGTTGTTTGAACGGCCACGTTGTTCATTCAATTCCCACCAAGGGCCAAATTTACAAGTAAGCATGTCCTCATCGTCGTGAGAGAAGAGGGAGATCATTGCTGAGCGACGTATTCCCCCTGCCAGTACTGCATTGGCAATGTGGCACATCATATCGTGACACTCCAGTGGGGTGAGTCGTTCGCCATCCTGTTTGCGGTCTAAAATAGCTGAAAGGTGGGCAATGCAGATTTTTAAAGGCTCGGGACCGGGAGCTTTTCCGCCGGCAGTGACGAGGCGGCTCCCCTTGGGCCGAATATCTGAAAAATCAAAATCAGGTTTGGATTCGTGTATGCCAAAATAGTATTTCAACAATACCTTGACTGCATCTGCCCAACCTTCCAGACTATCACCAACTAAAAATTTTCTGCGTTTCTGCCCTTTTTTGATGGGAGGCAAATTGGCCACGTGGTGTTTTTGTACCGAATAGCCCACACCGGTGCCTCCCAACAAAAGGAACATGGTTTCAGAAAACGCATAAATATCATCTACAGGCAAATACGCACAGTTGTAAATACGGCTGTGATTGCGCTTGATGGCCGGACCTGCAAATTGCATGGCACGCATTGAAGGCAATACCTTTTTATCCCTCACCAATTTCATATGTTCTATGATTTGGGTAGTGAGCCTGGGGTATTTTTCCAGCATCATGCCTTCATAACGATTACAGATTTCCTGCCAAACTTCCCTACGATGCTGCTCAGGGAGGTAGCGGGCATATTTCATATGTACAACAATGTCTGAGAGTATTTCCTGATTTATTTCCATAATTTTAAATTTTTAAGATTAGTAGCTCGATTTTAAAATTAAGGATTAAATAAATATAAGATAATTTTATCTGAAATAGCTATCAACAAAGTTTTCAACAATACGAATTATCCGAATGGATCCGAATTACTCGAATTTACTCGAATGGTATTTGGAGCTTTAGTTAAAGATTTCTTTCTCCATTTGATTTGCTTTTGGGAAAAGGATATTGTTTTCCAAATGCACATGTAGATGTAGGTCGTTTTCAAATTCTTCCAGTTTGGCATAAAATGCTTTGTAAGTATTACAGGCGTGGGGAGGTGGCGTGTAATTATT
>NZ_JCBCCK010000336.1:0-7972 GCF_059864935.1 Planktosalinus sp. | reverse complement strand
CAAACTGTAGGTAGTTTGACGAAAAAAATTACATTTTATGGGGCGGGGATAATAATAACGAAATATATTCCTACAAATATATAAAGTAATTCGAAATAATAACTACGTGTAAGTACGTATTTTTGTTAAAGTTTGAAATGTTCTTGATTTTCTTTGGCCCAGATGAGTAAGGCGTTGGTTTTGGGCTCTAAATTTAATTTTTGAATAATATTACTTCTGTGTTTTTCAACCGTTCTGGGAGAGATAAAAAGCAAATCGGCTATTTCTTTATTGGTTTTATCGTTAGCAATGTATTTTAATATTTTCCTCTCAGATGGAGTGAGGTCAATAAGAAACTGATAAGTATCTGATTTTAATTGAAGCAATTCTTTAATTTTTTTACTAAAATAGGGCCTGTTGTTCAAAACAGCTGAAATACAATTTTCAATTTCTTCAATAGCAAAATCTTTAAGCAGGTAGCCATAAATATTTAACTCTTTAGCTTCAAAATAAAGAGATGCTTCTTTGTGAAAAGTAATAATGATAATCTTGGTTTTAATTTTTTGGATGTCGCAGAGTTTTGCAATTTCGAGTCCGGAGAGTTCTGGCATTTGAATATCGAGAATAGCAATATCGGGTTGGTGCTTTTCTATGAGTTCAAATGCAGTTTTTCCATTGGTGGCACTATCTATAATGGTGTATCCTTTTTCCAAAAGGAAATCATTGAGCCCTTTAAGCAATAGAGGATGATCGTCAGCTGTAATTATGGTTTTGCCTTTCATCAAAAAGGGATTAAAAATTCAAGTGAGGTTCCTTGATTAGGTTGACTGTCAACTTTAATGGTTCCTTTTAATAGTTTAGCGCGTTCATTAAGGGTTTTTAACCCAATGCTTTTCAAATCACTGTATTTTTCAGAAAAATGAAATCCTTTCCCATTGTCTTTAATAGACAAATGGATTTGTTTATGCAGTTTTTTGATCTTGATTTTTACTCCGTTTGCCTGAGAATGTTTTAGGATATTATTGAAACTTTCCTGAACAATCCTGTAAATATTTACCTCTTGTTGAATATTGAAAAGCCCGTCAATATTTTCAATTTCAGAGGTGATAAACAATTCGGTGGATTCATCTATTTGGAAAATAATGTTTTGAATGGCTTTGGTAATACCCAATTCCTGAAGTTGAAAGGGGTGAAGTGCCCGCGAAATGGAGCGAACTTCTTCAATGGCATTTTCAACCAGATTTTTGGTAGTGTCGTCTTTGTTTAAAGCCACTTTGTTTTTAATGAGCAATAAACTTTGCCCAATGCCATCGTGCAGGTCTTTGGATACGCGTTTTCGCTCATCTTCCTGTGCCAAAAGCAGGTCTTGGGCGTATTTTTCATTCATATCCTTTTTATGCTTCAGGTCACGTTGATTTTTATAGAGAAATAGAAGGATAAACCCTAATGTTACCGTAATTCCGCCAAAAACATATTGCCGCCTCATCGAACTGTTTTTTTCTTCAAGTAAGGCGATGCTGCTACGATTTTCCGTAAGTTCTTTTTCCTTTCTTTCGGTTTCATATAAGGTTTGGTAATAAATCAAAGCATTGGTATTAGACTGATTGAATATCGAGTCTTTTAAGCTTGTATGCAGATTTAAATGGGTAAAAGCACTTTCCTTGTCACCCAGCTTTAAATATATTTCAGACAGTGTTTGATGTGTGTTGAGGGTTTCTTCATCCAGGCCAAGGTTCTCCATAACTTCAAGTCTTTCGATTGCTTTTTCTTTGGCCAGAATCCAGTTTTTTGTACTTATATGATATTGAATAGCAGCCATTAAATAAATGGAATTGGCATACCGGTCGTTGGGTATGTTGGGAAGATATTCTTCCGCTTTGGTTAAATACATCTCTGCATTTTCAAGGTCATTGTTCAAAGAGTAATGCTCTGAAAGCGAACTGTAAATGGCTGTATAATTAAAAGTAGGGTTGTTTGCCGAATCGGCAAATGTAAGGGCTTCATTTAGCAATTGATGCCTTTTGTTGTCATTGTCTAATTTTTTGTAATCTATCGATTGGTTGTAAAGGTGGATGCTTAAATATTGGTAAAGGTTCAGTTTTTTGATTTCACTGATGAGTACTTCCCTTTGGTCAATTGCTTTTTCAATAAATCCGTTTTTACTGAACATGATGATTTCTCCACTTCTGGCGTGAAGCATATATTCAGGAATATTTGCTTTTTCGTAATAGTCATACGCCTTTTTATAATCATCACTTGCCTGAACAAACAATCCTTGATTTGAATAGGCCTGCCCCCTGAACAAATAAGCATCAGCTTTGTAGGCGTCGTCTTCTTCACCAAAGATATCAAGTGCTTTGTCGTAATCGTCTATGGCTTTTTGGGTGTCAAATCGCACGTATGCACGGCCTCTTCTCAGGTATAAACCACCTTTTAAAAAATTTTCATTTAATTTTGATTCATATTTAATGGCCTTGTTGATAAGCTGGACAGCGAGTTGCGGGTCGTTTCTGAAAGTAGCAATGGGGTGGGTCGCATTCATCGCCTTTTTGGCAAGGTGCTCATATTCGCCTAAGTTTTCGGCAAGCTCGACATAGCTAAAAGTATAGTCAATAAAATCATTAAAATTGCGCTCCTTCCAGGTGATTCCCAATATAGAATCAATAGCTGCCAGTTTTTGGTGCTGGTCTGTGGTTTTTTCTATAATTTGTTTGTAATAGTCGAAAGTTTCCTGTGATCTGGAAATAGGTGAAAGGACTATAAAGAGAAAAACAAATAATGTTTTTTTCATTGCATAATTTTTTATAAAGGTATTAAAAATTTTATCTGAGAATATTATTGTTTTAAATACAAACAGTTTCTACCATAATCGATTACAGCCCTTCCTTCTTTTAATACATCTGCACCAATTATTCCGTTTACGGCATCGGCTTCTGCAATATGTAGGGCTTTGTTTACATGTGATAAATCAAAGACAACAAAGTCAACCTTTTTTCGGTTCCAATCGCCAATGTTTAAATTATAGGCCTCTGCAATTTGAGTATGCATCCCGATCGCACCTGCCCCTGCGGCTTTAATTTCACTTTCTTTTACTTTAAGCTTAAAATGGCCCACGCTATCCAGCCCAATACAACTGTTTGACGCACCGGTGTCCAAGATAAATGTGCCTTTAATGCCGTTTACTTTAGCAATAACTTCAAAGTGGTTGGAGTTAATTTTTTTAAGGGAAATTCGTTTAAAATTTTTTGACTCTAAAAATTGTCTGAGGCTGTTCACGTCTTTTTTATTTATGTAAAATTCACAGACCATTGATATTGTTTAATTTATATAACTTAGTGATGGTCTTTTTTTTCTTATAGTGTCCATTATGGACTTTCGCAAAGATAACTCAACAAAATCAATTAGTTTTGCATTTATGATTTTGACCGATACCCATACCCATTTGTACAGCAGTCAATTTGCTGAAGACCGAAAGGAAATGATGCAACGCGCTTTTGATTTGAACGTCAAACGCTTTTTTATCCCGGCCATCGACAAAAGCTATGCTGCTGCTATGTTTGATTTGGAAAGGAATTATCCTGAAAACGTTCATTTAATGATGGGATTGCATCCCACATCGGTGAAGGAAAATTATGAAGAAGAGCTCGCTTTTGTGGAAAAGCAATTTTCCGAAAGGGATTTTGTGGCCGTGGGCGAGATTGGCATTGATCTCTATTGGGATAAAAGCACACTTGCCATTCAACAGGATGCTTTCAAAAGGCAAATTCAACTGGCAAAACGAAAAAAACTCCCCATAGTGATTCATTGCAGGGAGTCTTTTGACGAAATATTTGATGTGCTTGAAACTGAAAAAGATGACAAACTTTTTGGTATCTTTCATTGCTTTACGGGAAGCAAGGAACAGGCCGAAAGAGCCATTTCATTCAACATGAAACTGGGCATTGGAGGGGTGGTCACTTTTAAAAACGGAAAAATCGATCAATTTTTAAATGAAATTCCCATAGAGCACATTGTGTTGGAAACCGATTCGCCTTATTTGGCTCCGGTTCCCTTTCGCGGAAAGCGCAATGAAAGCAGTTACCTAATGCTGGTAGCTGAAAAAGTAGCACATATTTATGGAGTTTCGATGGAAGAAGTTGCCGAAATCACCACTCAAAATTCAAAAGACGTTTTTTCTATTTAATATGCCAAAAAAACCAAACATACTTTTAATCTACGCCGGTGGAACCATCGGTATGATCAAGGATTTTGAAACCGGAGCATTAAAGAGTTTTAATTTTGACGAACTTCTGGCTCACATTCCCGAATTAAAACTACTGGACTGCAACATTACTACTTTGAGTTTTGAAAAACCCATTGACAGCTCCAATATGCACCCCAAATATTGGGTACAACTGGCAGAAATCATTGAGGATAACTACACAACAAACGATGGATTTGTGGTTTTACACGGCAGCGATACCATGTCATACACCGCATCGGCATTGAGTTTTATGCTTGAAAACCTGGACAAGCCGGTGATTTTTACCGGTTCGCAGTTGCCCATTGGGGATTTAAGAACAGACGCCAAAGAAAACCTAATCACCAGCATACAGATTGCCGCTTTACGCGAAAACAACAAACCCGTTGTTACTGAAGTTGGCCTTTATTTTGAATATAAATTGTATCGTGCCAATAGAACCACAAAAATCAATGCCGAACATTTTGAAGCTTTTGCTTCGCTCAACTACCCGGAATTAATAGAAAGCGGCGTCCACCTTTCTGTGAATAGAGAAAAACTCTTCAGACAGGCAAGTAAAAGAAAATTTAAAGTTCATCTTGACCTTGAAACCCGTGTATTATTGATCAAACTTTTTCCCGGAATATCTGAAGAAGTGCTCAGCCATATGCTTAATTTAAAAGGGTTGCAAGGCGTGGTTATGGAAACTTACGGCTCCGGAAATGCCACCGATGAAGACTGGTTCATTGATTTGATTGAAAAAACCATACAAAAGGGAATTCCCGTAATCAATGTCACTCAATGCTCAGGCGGAAGTGTTGCTATGGGGCAATATGAAACCAGTATCAGGCTGAAAAAGAAGGGTGTGATTTCGGGAAAAGACATTACCACCGAGGCAGCAATTACCAAACTGATGTACTTGCTGGGGCAGAAAATTTCTTCCAAAGTTTTTAAAACCATCTTTGAAACTTCCTTAAGGGGAGAAATGACATAAAATTAATGTGATATTATTTCACTAAGTAAGATTTTTTTTGTTATTTGGCACGCTGTAAAAACGTTCAACCATATCGGTGGAGTGAGAATAATTAGAGAGGTGGCCGAGTGGTCGAAGGCGCACGCCTGGAAAGTGTGTATACGCCAAAAGCGTATCGAGGGTTCGAATCCCTTCCTCTCTGCAAAATTTTAAATTGTTTTTTAAATAATTATTTTTATATCTTTAAACCCTTAACTAAAAACAAACTTTTAAGTCCATACGCAATGAAAAGATTATTTTCTATTTTAGCAGTTGCAGCAATAGCGCTAACTGTATCAGTTAATGCAAATGCTTACGATGAAATTCAGGTTTTCCCTGAAGACATTCAAACCATCACAGCCACAACCACAACTGCATCATTTCAGGATGCAATGCCTGAGCCTGAAGAGTCTCTGGGGTTTCACCAAGTATTAAAAAACAGGTTTATTGAGGGAGGTCCCGGTTTTATGGGAATCGTTCTTTTGTGTTTGATTCTTGGTCTTGCAATTGCTATTGAAAGAATCATTTATCTTAACCTTTCTACAACAAACACCAAAAAACTGGCCCAGGATGTAGAAGATGCTTTGAGAAGTGGCGGTGTTGAAGCAGCTAAAGAAGTTTGCCGAAATACCAAGGGTCCTGTAGCATCAATCTACTATCAGGGTCTGGACAGGGCAGATGAAAGTATTGATGCTGCTGAAAAAGCAGTTGTTGCTTATGGAGGTGTTCAAATGGGGCAATTAGAGAAAAATGTATCGTGGATTTCCCTGTTTATCGCTCTAGCACCAATGCTTGGGTTCATGGGAACGGTAATCGGTATGATTATTGCCTTCGATAGAATCGAGGCGGCAGGTGATATGCAGCCATCACTGGTAGCGGGAGGTATTAAAGTGGCACTTTTGACAACTGTATTTGGTTTGATTGTGGCAATTATCCTTCAGATTTTCTACAATTATATCATTGCTAAAATCGATAGAATCGTAAATGATATGGAAGATGCATCAATCACGTTGATAGACATCTTAGTAGCACACAAAAACAAATAATAACTTCCATAAATATATATTATGGCTTTACACAAAATAATACGTATTGTAGTATTGATACTGGCTCTTTTAGGGATTGTGTTGCTTGCAACTATCTGGTCAGGAAACAACGGAACAATTTCATTCTACATGAGCATTGCCTATGTGGTTTTAGGATTAGCTATTGCTTTTACGCTCTTGTTTTCATTGGCGCAACTGTTTACAAATAAAGCAACCCTTAAGAAAACATTGATATCTGTTGGTGCTTTCATTTTGATTATCGTAATTTCTTATGCACTTTCAAGTGGTGAAGATGTATACAAACAAGGAGTGCTTATTGTATCTGAAAGCGGTTCAAAATGGGTAGATACTGGTTTAAGAACATTTTATTTTCTGGTGATAATTGCCATTGGTTTAATGTTTATTTCAGGAGTTAAAAAATTAGTTAAAAATTAATTATGGCTAAACGATCAGCACCGGAAGTAAGTGCAGGTTCGATGGCAGATATTGCCTTCTTACTCCTTATCTTCTTTCTGGTTACCACAACCATTGAGACAGATAGTGGAATTACGAGAAGACTTCCTCCAATCGACCCTGACGTACCGGAAATAGATATGAGAAAAAGAAATATTCTCATTGTTTTGGTAAACAAAGATGACCAGTTGCTGGTCAACGATGATCCTTTAGAGTTGAAAAACTTAAGAGAAAGGGCAATGGACTTTCTTGACAATGGTGCTGGCATAGGAGAGGAAGCTTGTGATTACTGTCAAGGTGCAGGCGACCCAACATCTTCCGAAAATCCTGACAAGGCAGTAATCTCGTTACAGAATGACCGATTGACAAGTTATAAAATGTATATCGCTGTTCAAAACGAATTGGTGGCCGCTTATAATGACCTTAGGGAAAGAGAAGCACAGCGTTTGTTTGGCCAATCATATAGGCAAATGGAGAAAAACTTTGCCGATGCCAATTGGAGAGGTGACAAGGACAGGCTAAAAGAGCAACTGGACGTACTTAAAGCCATGTACCCACAAAAACTGTCTGAAGCAGAGCCAAGAAGAAGAGAATAAGAATTTATTTAATTTAAGACTATGTCTAAGTTTAAGAAAAAAACAGGCGGTGGAACACCGGGAATTTCAACAGCATCATTACCCGATATTATATTTATACTATTGTTTTTCTTTATGGTAGTAACTGTTTTGAGACAAACCACTCCATTGATTGAAAATGTTTTACCCTATGCAGATGAAGTTGAAAAACTGGATAAAAAGGATTTGGTGATGTATATCTATGCAGGAAAACCGCTTCCCAGATATCAGGAACAATATGGTACGGAAGGCAGGATCCAACTAAACGATAAATTTGCAGAGGTGAGTGATGTACAAGCTTTCATCGAAGCTGAAAGATCAAGCAAACGTGAGGAATTAATTCCTTTTTTAACAACTGCCCTCAAAGTAGACGGTGAAACCAATATGGGATTGGTTTCAGATATTAAACAAGAATTACGAAAAGTTAACGCTTTGAGAGTAAACTATACAACACGTGATGGTGAAGCTGCGGCAAACCTTCAATAATATCATTTAGGACCTAAAAGTTTGCGCCTTGATAATTTTATCAGGGCGTTTTTTGTTGCTTAAAATAAAGTATCTTAGCATAAACAATTGCATAAAGCATGAAGTGCCCATCGCCAATTATTGAAAACAAACCGAAATGTATATAAGGGCATTACATCGTTCC
>NZ_JCBCCK010000323.1:0-3485 GCF_059864935.1 Planktosalinus sp. | reverse complement strand
TTTTACGATGATTTCCTCTTCATCGGTTTCAAAATGCACATAGTCTTCATTGAAAATGTCCAAAGCCAGTTTGGTGATTTTAATCAAATTTAAAGTTTCATCCTTTTGGGCGGGCATATTGGCATATGTTGAAAAAGCCGAAGCAATCGAACTCATGGTGTCGATTTGTTGAGTCATCGAGGAAGCAAACTCTTTTACCTTTTTGTGTATTTCGGGATCGTTGGGGTCAAATTTTCGCTCAAAACTTTGCACGCTCAACCTCATAGGCGTTAACGGATTTTTGATTTCATGGGCCACTTGTTTTGCCATTTCACGCCAGGCAGATTCCCGTTCATTTGCCGCAAGAGCTGCCGCACTATGTTCCAATTCGTCTATCATGCCATTGTATGCCTGAACAAGGGTTGATATTTCTTCGCTGATATTTGTAACTTCAATTTTTTTATTGGCACTGCCCAATCTGGTTTCTTTGATTTTTTCTGTTATCGTGTTAAGCGACTTTGTGATGTGTTTAGATAAAAAATAAGAAAGCACGATGGCAATAAACATCATCAGCAAATACACCTGAGCCAATCGCATTAAAAAGTTTTTCAACTCACGTGAAATAAAGTCATCTTCTTCTATGTAAGGTAAATTTAGTATTGCCAGCGGTTTGAAATGATGATCGGTAATGTATGAGTATGAAGAACGAAATTTTTTATCGCCTTCGCGAAAACGAACTACATGCTTTTTGTCAGAAGCGTTTTTAAGTTCAATTAAAATATTTTTGGGAATGAACTCTGATGACCTTTCAAAAAAAGAAGCCCTTGAACTTGACAATATTTTTCCGTCAAGATCAAAAAGCAAAAGTTCCATATTGTGAATGTCCTGAATTTCATAAATCTTGTCTTTAAAAATCAGGGGAATATTGTGGGTAACAACTTCATAAGAAGTTTTTCTCAGCTCATAATTGATGCTGGCCCTTATCTGGTCTTCTTTTCGCTCAAGACGTTCTTTGTGGTACTGAAGTGCATCTTCGCTGTATTGATAAATCGTTGCTGTTGCGATCAAAATTGAAGCGACAAGCACCAGTAAAATCATCGAAAGAAAAATCTTGGTGCGTAGGGAAGTTTTCGCTTTTAAAATTTGTTTTATCATCCTTAATCGGAAAGTTTCATTTTCAAGGTTATCAGTACCTCAAAGTTCAAGCCAGCTTTATTCCTTGTTTCGTTCTCTGATTTTTTTGTAAACCTTAAAGCCAATCATAATTAACAATGAAACGGCAATCAGTCCCACAGTCCCCCAAAGCCAGTCCATGGTGTATCTGAAATTCACTAAAAATATTACGGCAAACAAGACTATGGTCGCCCCTTCATTAAAAAGCCGCATATAATTTGACGAATGTTTCACAACATCATTTTGAAGCTGATTGAAGTATTTATGACACACAATATGATACACGATTAGAAAAAGTACAAACCCCAGTTTGACTTGCATCCATTCGTCAGTCAATAAAACTGCCCTTTGTGAAAGCATCCAAACACCAAACAAAACCGCCAGTATCATCGATGGCCAGGTAATGATATACCACAACCGTTTGGCCATAATTTTGAGTTGTTTTCCAATGATTTCCTTTTCAGGGGAAGGTTTATGAAAGGCTTCAATTTGATAGACAAACAACCTTACGATATAAAACAAGCCTGCAAACCAAGTAATTACAAAAATGAGATGAAGGGCTTTTAAATAATTGTAAATCATATTTCCTTTTTGAAGCTTGAGTGAATAAATTTACAAATTCTAAATCATTATTTGGGTTCGGGTTTTAAATTTAACCTGACTTCCTTATTGAGGAAGTATGCTGTAACCACTGTTGAAAGTAAATCAGCAATTGGGAAGGATATCCAAACCCCGATTTCGCCAAAATAAATCGGTAAAATAAGCACCAACGGCAAAAAGAAAAAACCTTGTCTGGTGAGTGTGAGCAACAAAGCCGGCAACGCTTTACCTATGGCCTGAAAATAAGCCGCTCCAATAAGTTGAATAGAAATAATGGGAATAGCTGCAAATACCCATCGCATTGCGTTTGGCGTATCTGAAAGAACACGGGCGTCATCTGTAAACACCCTAACTATTTCTTCGGCAAAAAACATGATAAAACCAAAAACAAACAAACCTAAAATTGCCGAGTATAAAATGGCTTTATTAATACTTTCACGCACACGCTGATGGTAGTTTGCTCCATAATTGTATCCGGCGATGGGCAAAAATCCTTGGGTGACCCCTAAAACAGGGAATAGCGCAAACAAGAGCATTCTCGCAATTATGGCATACACAGCAACTGATGACTCACCTCCCAAATCAAATAAAATGTTGTTCATAACCAGATAAGTCACACTAACAACCGCTTGGCGTGCTAGTGTGACAAACCCCAGCGAACTTATTTCCTTGATGATTGGAATATCTAATTTGAAATGTGAAATATTGATTTTTAATTCAGAATTTTGGGACAAGAAAAACCAAAGGATGTATGCAAAACACATTCCGTATGAAATAGTCGTAGCCCAGGCAGCACCGTGCATTCCCATATCAAAAATGTAAATCAAAATGTAATCCAGCACCAGGTTTCCCACTGAAGGAATAATCATCGCTGTCATTGCAAATCTCGGCTTCCCTTCTGCCCTGATTACAGTGTTGCCCATCATACAAAGCGCCAACAGCGGAACTCCATACAATACGATGCGGTAATAGATTTTAGCAGGCTCAAAAATATCGCCCTTTCCGCCAAAGGCAGGAATTAAATCGTTGATAAAATACAAGCCAAAAAGGACCAGTATGGTAGTAAGCAAAACAGTAATAGCAACCTGATTGCCAAAAGTTTTTAAGGCTTTTGCCTTGTTGTTGGCTCCCAATGCCCTTGAAATAATAGACGAACCCCCAATCCCAATGGCCATACCCAGAGCGGCAATAAAAAAAGAAACCGGAAGCACCACGTTGATGGCAGCAATGGCAATAGAGCCAATCCAGTTTCCCACAAAAATAGTATCCACCAGAATGTTGAGCGACATCACTAATATTCCGATAGATGCCGGCACTGATTGTTGTATCAGTAATTTTCCAATGGGTTTGGTTCCCAGACTTTCTGAATGGGGGATTTTTCTCATTAAGCGATGGCCGTTTCTACGTCTACAATTGCCCAGCGGTCTATCCAGCCACTCAACACCCTTACCCAATCTTCGCGGTCGTTCAGGCAAGGAATGGTAGTAAACTCTTTTCCGCCCACCTCGTGAAACAACTCTTCGCCTTCCATGGCTATCTCTTCAAGGGTTTCCAGACAATCACTTACAAATGCCGGAGTAACAATTGCCATTTTTTTTATGCCGGAGAGACCCAGTTTTTCAATTGTTCTGTCTGTGTAAGGCTGTAGCCATGGGTCGAAACCTAAGCGAGACTGGAAGGAAGTGCTGAAGGTTCCCGGTTTAAGGCCCAGTTTTTCTCCAACCAATCTTGTG
>NZ_JCBCCK010000056.1:0-9294 GCF_059864935.1 Planktosalinus sp. | reverse complement strand
AAAGCCTTTTAACCTTTAGTTTTAGGGGCTTTTCCTTTTCTTTTTAATTGAAACCTGCGGATTTAAGGTAGTAGTTTTACTTCTTTTGATTTTATTCTCAATTGTTACTATGTTTACTAAAACCGAAAAAAAACTAAAAACAAAATTTGACAAAAATGAAACCTTACAAAGAGATACAGAGGTTTGACCAGTGGTGGGTGTGGATTCTACTGTTTGTGGTATTTTTATCTACAGTGATTCCAGTAATAACGCTATCAAGCGAAAATGGTTTTGACAAATCTTTTTCCTGGGCTTTGGTATTTCCATCACTTTTGACGCTGGGCGTCATAGTTTTGCTGTATTATTTACGGTTGGAAACCACCATCGATGCTCAAGGGATTCATTACAAGTTTTTTCCAATACCGAAAAAATTGATTCCCTGGCATGAAATAGAAGAATGTTATGTGAGGCAATACAGCCCCTTAAGGGAGTATGGCGGTTGGGGAATTCGTTTTGGCCTTAGCGGAAGGGCTTACAATGTAAAAGGCAACAAAGGCATTCAGGTTAAGTTAAAGTCCGGCAAAAAAATACTTTTTGGCACACAAAATGAAACAGAAGTAAAGAACGTTATCAATGCATATAAAGATTATACCCAATGAAAAATTACATTATTGCAATTTTCACCTTTATTATTATTTCCGGGTTTGCCCAGGAAAACCAATATATTTCTGAAGAACTTACCATCAACGACCAGATTGAGGGCACTTTGCTGATTCCAAACACAGAGAGCCCAACCCCACTGGTTATACTCATTCAGGGCTCGGGACCCACAGACCGGGATGGCAATCAGCCAAATATGAAAAATCACTCACTGAAATATTTAGCAGAAGGCCTTGCAGAAGAAAATATAGCTTCATTTAGGTTTGATAAAAGATTGGTAAAGATGGCCCAACAAGGGCGCTTAAGAGAGGAAGATATCAAATTTGACCATTTTATTGATGATGCCATTGCCGTGATAGAGCATTTTCAGGGTGACGAGCGATTTTCACATCTGATAATCGCAGGACACAGTGAGGGTTCACTTGTAGGCATGGTCGCTGCCAACAATGGTGCTGATGCATTTATTTCCATTGCAGGTGCGGGTCAAGCAATTGACAATGTGATTGTAGAACAACTAAGAAGACAAAATCCCGAATTGGCTGATGAAGCCCGTAAAAATTTTGACGAAATGCGCGAAACAGGTACTTCTAGAAATTTCAGCATTATGTTGTCTTCCATTTTCAGGGAAAGTGTTCAGCCGTTTATGTATAGCTGGATGAAATATAACCCGCAGCAGGAAATAGCCAAATTGGATATGCCCGTTTTAATTCTAAACGGAACAGAGGATATACAAGTAAATGTGGAAGAAGCCAGGTTATTGCACAGGGCAAAACCATTGGCAGAAATGTACCTTATCGAAAACATGAATCATGTATTTAAAGAAATCGCAACCGGAGACAATATTGAAAATGCCAAATCCTATAACGAGCCACAGAGACCTATCATGCCCGAATTGGTTGAGAAGATTACTGTTTTTATAAACAGTCTAGACAACTAAGATTTAGTGATTAGTGATCAGTAGCAGTATGCAGTTTTTGTGAATAGCATTCAATTTCTACATTCAAAAGCCTGAAATCTAAAATCTTACATCTAAAGTCTCTTTCTGACTACCATCTGATAATCACACTGCCCCAGGTAAATCCGCTGCCAAATGCCGCCAATACTACCAAATCTCCTTCTTTGATTTTACCATTTTCCCAGGCTTCGGTCAGGGCAATGGGAACTGAAGCGGCTGTGGTATTACCATAGTTCATAATGTTATTGTACACCTTGTCATCATCAAGACCAAATTTCTTTTGGATAAACTGAGAAATCCTCAAATTGGCCTGATGGGGAATCAACATATTGATGTCTTCTTTTTTAAGTCCGTTTGTCATCAATCCCTCCATAATGACTTCAGAAAAGCGCACCACGGCATTTTTAAACACAAACTGCCCATTCATTACAGGATAATAAGACTCATCGTTGGGGTCGTTGTCTTCAAGAATATCATTGATCCAACGTTTTCCCATTCCGGGTGCAACAAGCGAAAGCTCTTCGGCATGTTCGCCTTGAGAATGCAAATGGGTAGATAATATTCCTTTGTTTTCATCTTCACAACGACTTAAAACAGCTGCGCCGGCACCATCGCCAAAAATCACTGAAACTCCCCTTCCCCTTGTGGTTTTATCAAGCCCGTGTGAATGTAGTTCAGAACCAATCACTAAAATGTTTTTATACATTCCGGTTTTGATAAACTGGTCTGCGACTGAAATGGCATATACAAATCCTGAGCACTGATTTCTCACATCCAATGCACCTACAGTTTTTATATCAAGAGCGTGCTGAACTTGCACCCCCGGTCCCGGAAAATAGTAATCGGGACTTAGGGTTGCAAATATGATAAAATCAATATCGTCTTTTGAAATTCCTGCACGTTCAATGGCTTTTTTGGCGGCTTTAACCCCCATTGATGAAGTTGTTTCACCGCTACCCGGAACCACCCAGCGTCTTTCAATGATGCCTGTGCGCTCCTGAATCCACTCATCTGTGGTTTCCATCATTTTTGATAAATCTTCATTAGTCACCACATTGTCAGGAACATAACTTCCCAAACCACTGATTTTAGAATTGTATAATTTTCTCATCTTTTAGTCTCTTATTCAACAGGCAAGATAAAGATTATAAACCAACGAAAAAGAGGTTTAATACCTCTTTTGTATGCACGCATAATATAAAATAAAAGAGACATACCCTGTAGAAAATTGAGCATGCCTCTTTAAAAACAACCTAACCAATAATTAAAAAATTCTCTAAACGAATTGAAATTTTAGTTTTTCATATCAATTGATTTTCCCATCAATCACTTAGTGTAAATTTAAGTATGTTTATTCTTTTAGTATAATTATTAAACAGAAAGTTTTGTTAAAAATCCCAATTGTTTTGTGAATAAAACAGTCAATATCTCGTATTTAAACTGTGTTGGTCATTTGTAGAAATCAACTAAGTTTGATAAGTTTCAAATAAGGCTTCGGCAAACCCAATGAAAAACATCAACAAAGAACTGCTTTCCTTATTCCTAATTGTTGCGTCGGGAACGATTATACTGCGACTGTTCACCTTTATTTGAAATAATAAAATTTTCGAAACCAAAACCGACAAAGATTCTCTCAGAAGAAATTTTAGTAAAAGAAATCAGCTTTAATGAAGCAAAGACAATATTGAGTATAAGTGCCCTTAAAAATTATGGTGAAACCCAAAAAGAAATCAGGATTAATGTTGAATAAAATATATCATTTCTTCAAAATTGTTGGCTAAAAACTCACCTCTCACCTCTCATAAACTCACCAACTATAAATGCCATCTTGTCACACCATCCGACTTGGTACTTTTTTTGCCATAACCACCCCAAACACTTTTAAACAGAAATACCATGACAAAAGGAAACATTAATGTATCGGTAGAGAATATCTTTCCGTTAATTAAGAAGTTTTTATACAGCGACCACGAGATTTTCCTGCGTGAGCTGATTTCAAATGCTACAGACGCTACGCTTAAGTTAAAGCACCTCACCTCTATTGGTGAAGCCAAAGTGGAATATGGCAACCCCATCATCGAAGTCAAAATTGACAAAGACAACAAAACCTTGCACTTTATTGACCAGGGTATCGGGATGACAGCTGATGAAGTAGAAAAATACATCAACCAGATTGCATTCTCAGGAGCTGAGGAATTTATCGAAAAATACAAAGACAAAAATGGCAAAGACGCCGGTATCATTGGGCATTTCGGACTTGGGTTCTACTCCGCTTTTATGGTGGCCAAAAAAGTGGAAATCATCACCAAATCATACACTGATGCCCCTGCGGCGCACTGGACCTGTGACGGTTCGCCGGAATTTTCTCTGGAAACCGCTGACAAAACAGAACGCGGCACAGAAATCATCCTTCACATTGCAGATGATAGCGAAGAATTTTTAAAGGAAAGCCGCATTCGCGAGCTTCTCGTAAAATACAATAAGTTCATGCCGGTGCCCATCAAATTTGGAACCCGTACGGAAACTTTACCAAAACCTGAAGGTGCTAAGGAAGATGAACCCGCTCCAACCCAAGAAGTGGACAACATCATCAACAACACTGATCCGGCCTGGACCAAAACACCTACAGACCTCAAAGACGAAGACTATAAAAACTTTTATCGCGAACTCTACCCTATGCAATTTGAGGAGCCACTGTTTCACATTCACTTAAACGTGGACTATCCGTTTAACCTAACCGGAATCCTGTATTTTCCTAAGTTAAACCAGGAAATGGTAGCCCAAAAAGACCGCATACAGCTTTATCAAAACCAAGTATTTGTAACCGATAATGTAGAAGGCATCGTGCCCGACTTTTTGACTATGTTGCGCGGGGTAATTGATTCGCCGGACATTCCGTTAAACGTTTCGCGAAGTTATTTGCAAGCGGATGGAGCTGTCAAGAAGATATCCAGTTACATCACAAGAAAAGTAGCTGACAAGCTCACTTCACTATTCAATGACAACCGCGAAGATTTTGAAAAGAAATGGGACGATATCAAAATCGTAATTGAATATGGTATGCTTTCAGAGGATAAATTCTTTGAAAAAGCACAGAAATTTGCCCTCTACCCTACTGTGGACGGTAACTATTTCACCTATGCTGAGTTGGTAGAAAAAATCAAAGACAACCAGACCGATAAAGATGAAAAACTTGTGATTCTTTACGCAAAAGACAAAGATGAGCAACACGCTTACATCTCGGCAGCAAAAGATAAAGGTTATGAAGTGTTACTGCTCGATTCCCCCATCGTGCCACACCTCATCCAAAAACTGGAAGCTGAAAATGAAAAAGTAAGTTTTGTGCGTGTTGACGGTGACCATATCGACAACCTCATCAAAAAAGAGGACACGGTTATTTCAAAATTGAGTGATGAAGAAAAGGAAAAATTGAAAATAACTCTTGAAGAAATCGTTCCCAAAGAAAAATTTTCAGTGCAATTAGAGGCGATGGACAGTTCTGCCAATCCGTTTGTGATTACACAGCCCGAATTTATGCGACGTATGAAAGAAATGAGTCAGACCGGTGGTGGGGGAATGTTTGGAATGGGCAATATGCCTGAAATGTACAATCTTGTGGTCAACACAAATCACGAACTCGTTTCAGAAATACTGAACACCAAAACCCAGAAGAAAAAAGAACGCCTGGTCAATCAGGCACTGGATTTGGCTAAACTCTCCCAAAACTTGCTGAAAGGTGAAGAACTTACAGCGTTTATTAAGAGGAGTTATGAGATAATCAAGTAATAAGCCCCCTTTAACTCCCCCGAAGGGGGAGGATAATTTATAATTTTAATAAAAAAACACCTGATGTAACATTGGGTGTTCTTTTATTTTGAGATACCCGCCTTCGCGGGTATTTTTTTTCGGCAAAGTACTTGATAGGTAAATTTGATAGTTGTAAATATCTATCATTATGAAAACACTCCTACTCTCCCTCGGTTTATTGTTGAGTTTCCAACTTGGTTTTTCACAAACTATTCAAAACTCCAGTTACAGCACTACAGGTTATATTAAAAGTGACGGAAGGATTCAGAATTCAAGTTACAGTACCGTGGGTTACATCAGGGATGACGGGCGCATTCAGAACAGCAGTTATTCCACAATTGGTTACATACGTGATGATGGAAGGATCCAGAACAGCAGCTATAGCACTGTGGGCTATGTAAGGGATGATGGTCGGGTACAAAACAGTAGTTACTCCACTATTGGTTACATAAAGGACGATGGACGTGTTCAAAATAGCAGCTATTCCACCATCGGTTATGCCCGTGGCATCAAAAAAGAATGGGCAGCTGTTGTTTTCTTTTTCTTTCACTTTAATTAAAATCCCCTTTTTTCACTTGTCACAATTGTTAAATTTTCAGATAAATTATAAATTTTTGTACCTTCATCGTTTTGACAACAATTAAGCATTAACTAACAACCGGACCGTGACTAATAACGACATACTCAAAAAACTACGTGTAGCATTAAAACTCACCGATGATGATATTGTAAAAATAATGGGTCTGGTGGATTTTCAGGTCTCTAAAGCCGAGTTGGGCGCATTGTTCCGGCGGGAAGACCACCCCAAGTATATGGAATGCGGCGATCAGTTTTTGAGGAATTTTCTCAATGGCTTGATTATTTATCGACGTGGGCCAAAACCGGAACAGAAAGAACCCGGCTCAAAAAAGACAAAGCCCTCTTCCGTTAAAGGAAAAGGGCCTTACACTAACAAATTGGGGAAAAAAAAGGAAAACTAGATTTTTGCAAACGTAAGAAGGTCAATACTTCCGTCACCTCCACTCACATGTTTTAAATCAATCAAAATCGTTGTTACACTTTCAATGCGCCAGTCCTCACTGATTTCTTCAAATGGACCACTGCTGGCATTAAAATTCAAAATAAACTTAGAACCACTGCTACTACTGCTGGAGGTCGCCCAAGTTCCTGTAACAGTATTGGTCCCGTTAGTTGCTGAAACGGTTCCGTTTTCACTAAATGTAAATGCGTAACCGCTAAAGTGATGGGTCTGATCGATTCCGTCTTCAACAAAGTTACTCACCCGCCAGGCTCCAACTTTGATAGAAGTTTCAAGCTGCACAATGACATTATTGTTGTTATCCGAGGAGTCGTCATCAGAATCACAAGACAAAGCAAAAAAACTTGCTGAAATTAAAAGGAAAATGCTTAAGATTTGATTTTTCATAGTTCTGAGTTTATTTAATTGTTAGTAATGGTTTTATAATTTTTCAAATATTAGTTCATCGGGACTACTATCGTCATCTTCTATTAATTTGACTTGATTGTTCTGAAATTCTACAACCAGCCAGTCTTCATCAAGTTCATCAAGGGGGTAAACATCAATAAAACTCAATATTAGTTTAAGGTTACCACTACCTCCGGCTGTTACAAACCAATTACCGTTAAGGGTTATAATATTGTTTGAAACGCTCACCACTCCGTTTGATTGAAAGTTAAATTGAAATGAGTTAAAGTTTGACGTTTCATCATCATCACCATCTTCCAGATAAAGTGCTACATACCACAGTCCGTCTATTAATATATCTTTTAAAAGCGGTATATTAGTATTACCATCAGAGTAGGGTGTTCTTGAAAAAGTGAGCAGGTCACTTCCATCTCTCAACCTGATTTGATCGTTGTTAAAGTCTAATACTTTCCAATCTTCTTCCAGTTCATCAAACGGTTCATCGTCACCAAAGTCAAGGTTTAATTTCAAACCACTGCTTGATGATGAAAAAATAAACCACGAGCCATTAACCGTATTTGAACTACTGCTTGCCGTAGCAGATCCATCTGAGTTGAAAGTAAATTCATAATCTGCAAACAAGTAGGTCTCATCCTCATTATCAAAAAACAAGTTAATAAACCAATTCCCGGTTGTCAAAATAGTTTCTAAATCAGCCGGAGTATGCGGGTCAGGAATAGTGTCTTCACAGCCTTCAATTATAGCTTGTAGCTGTGGGTGACTGGTTACTATGACTTGACTGCCATCGGCTAAAATTATTGTTATGGGAAATTGTAAAGCTACATAAACACCTGTTCCCATACTTGAAATAAAAGCAAATAATTCTGCATTACTGTTTATGACCACTGTTCCGGTTTGTTCATTGTTGGCATTATAAACAAAAAAAGTTACCGGATACACGAGCTCTACACAATCTATAGCATTGTTAAATGTCTGACATGCTTGTGCCAAAGCATTAAGTTCCTGCTGACTGTTGACCACGAGTGTAGTAAAATCTTCAAAAACTACAGTGATGGGAAACACAATAGTGATGGGTGAGGTAATTTGAGCCAACGCCTCAAGTTGTATTTGATTACTTACTGTAATGGTTTGACCATTTACAATCACATCAAACGGCATTTGTATTGAAGAACAAGGTGTGCCGTCAATAAAATCATCGATATTTCCGTTGTTTCTTGTTGCATCAAGCAAGAGTTTCGCCAATGGGGAATCTGAAGTAATGGCTTCACCGGGTGTATTGTCAATGATTTCCATTTCTTCTTTTTGGCAAGAAAATAAAATAAAGCCTAAGAACAACAGAAGTAAACTTGTTATTTGAATACGTTTCATAATGTCTAGTTTTTGTTGTTATATGAATGAAACAGCCAAGTTTGCAATTACCCTACCCAATATATCAAAAACTTTTAAATACATTTACATAACTTTTAATTTGATTATGAGTAATTCAGATAATGTTTGTACCGAATCTATATTTAACAGCTTGTTTAAAAAACTTTCACCCTCACTTTTTAACTTCATTTACTTTAAATGTGGCGATGTGGATCAGGCTGAAGATTTAGTACAAGATGCTTTTATAAAGCTTTGGGAAAAATGTGCAAAAGTACCTAAGGCTAAGGCCAAGTCATTTCTGTTTACTGTTTGTAACAACGCTTTTCTCAACGACTATGCACATAAAAAAGTGGTGTTAAAATATGTTTCTAACAAGACACATAAAATTAACGAACAAACTCCACAATATTTAATGGAAGAGCGAGAGTTTGGCGAGCGTTTGCAAAAAGCCATTGAACAACTTACCGAAGCCCAGCGCACTGCTTTTTTAATGAACCGGATTGAAGGTAAAAAATACAGTGAAATTGCCGAAATACTTGATATTTCGGTGAAAGCTGTAGAAAAAAGAATGAGTCAAGCTTTGGTATCTTTGAGAAAAGAAGTAAAAAATATTTAAAGAAAGGTAGGGTAATCCATTTAGAAACTGTTTAACTAGTTGACATTATAATAGGCCATGAATGATACACTTTTGCATAAGTATTTAAATAACGAAATCAGTCCGGAAGAACTTCAACAATTGAAAGATTCTGGGCTGTATAATGATTATTTGAAAATTGCCGAAGCTACTAAGGAACTTGAGACACCGGTTTATCACGATGAACGCGTATGGCAGAAAATCCGCTCAGCAACTCATAACAAGCCTAAAGTAATTTCACTGCAGTGGAAAAGCCTTTTAAAATATGCTGCAGTTGTTGCAGTAATTATTTCAGCTTTTCTGTTTTTTAATACAGGTATTGAGACTGTTGAAGCAGGGCTTGCAGAACAAAAAAGTTTTTCACTTCCGGATCAATCTGAAGTCATCCTCAATGCCGATTCAAAAATTACCTATAATGAAAAGAAATGGGACAAGAGCCGCTCA